>JAZNMD010000176.1:0-4835 GCA_045579385.1 Clostridia bacterium | reverse complement strand
AGTGCGAGCAAATCTACCGATAAACTGCAAGGTTATGGGAAGAGATTTGTATTTATCGTGCATAGCTGCTATCTTTAAATTAGGAATGTCAATTCCTTCTCCAAACATATCAACACATACAATTGTTTTAGCGACTCCAGTTTTGACATTGGATCAATTGGAATTTGTATTAATTATGTCCACAACGATGTAATAAACATCGGCGAAGCATCTTTGCTTTTTTCAAAGCCACACGCTTCGTAAAAATGCAGTTCATCATCATAAGCGACGACTACAATACGCATATATTCTTTATACTTTTCTTTCACCATATTTACAAGAGTTCTTCCAATCGTTTTACCGTGATAATCGGGATCGACGAGAAGATAGTGAACATAAGCGTTCATAATGCCATCATCCATGACGCAAATCATTCCAACCAGTTTACCTTGATCCCAAGCAGAATATACAGTTTCGTAATTCTTCATTGCGACCACCAGCTTATCGGGAAAGTGTCCCGACGACCATTCAACAGATAAAAACAGTCTTTCCAATTGTTCTTGTTCAAAATCGTGAATGTCTTTATATTCAATATTCATATTTCACCTCGTCAAATTCTTATTTGTACGCCTGTTTGCGTTTCAATAATTATACCACATTTCCCACCATTTTTCAATACAAAATAAAACAGAACCCTCGGTTCAACCGAAGGCTCTATGTACCAATGACTGTCTATTCTCCAAGCAGTGCCGCCACGATCCTTGCACCAAGCCGCAGACCTGCACGGTTGGCTTCATATCTCGAGCTGATTTAAATTAAAAACGCCCGTTTAAATCTCAAAATGATCACAAAAGAAAATCAGATTTTCACCATCTTCATCAACATAACAACACCCATTAGTTCTCCATACCACAGGGGAACGATTTTTCACTGAATTGCCTGTCCTGCATGACTGTCTGGTAAAAACGGTATCCGCCGGAGAAATTATAAGCCTTAAAACCGCTGTGATTCAGAATGCAGACGGCAATATAGCTGCGCAGTCCGCTCTGGCACATAACATAGACCGGCTTTTTCGGATCAAGTTCATACAGACGCACTCTCAGATCATCCACGGGAATATTGATGAATCCATCAGCATGTCCCATTGCATACTCCCTTGGCGTTCTTGTATCAAGCAGGATCGCTCTTCCGTCACGTGGGAGCCTTTCCACATCCTCACAGTGAAATTGCTCAATCCTATTTGCCAGAATGTTGTCTATAATGTAGCCTGCCATATTGACCGGATCCTTGGCGGACGCATAGGGCGGTGCATAGGCAAGATCAAGGTTTTGAAGCTCATCCGCCGTAAGTCCGGCATAAATCGCTGCTGCCAGCACATCAATGCGCTTATCGACAGCATCAAAACCAATGATCTGTGCACCGAGGAGCCGATGTGTATTCTTCTCCCATAGCACCTTCATTGTCATGACAGATGCATCCGGATAATAGGATGCATGCGAAAGAGGTGAAAGCACGATCTTATCATACGCAATTCCCAGTGCGGCTGCAGTCTTTTCGTTAATACCCGTTATCGCTGCTGTCATGGCAAACAGCTTGATGATGGTAGAACCCAGTGTGCCTCTATATGCCGTGTTTATTCCACAAATATTGTCTGCCGCAATCCGCCCCTGCTTATTCGCAGGACCTGCCAGCGACACCAGTGCTTGGGCATCTGTTACCCTATGGTGGATCTCAACAGCGTCACCGACTGCGTAGATGTCCGGATCCGATGTCCGCATATGCTCATCCACCGCAATGCTCCCTCTCTGCCCAAGCCGCAGGCCTGCGTTTCCGGCAAGTGATGTATCCGGCACCACACCGAGTGCAAGAATCACCAGATCTGAGCGCAGTGCGCTGTCATTTTCAATGTCTGTGATGATACCGTCGGAATCGCTGCGGAATCCCGTTACACTTCTGGTAAGTTTGAGGGAAACGCCGCTTTGCCGCAGTTTTGCATGGATGAAGGCAGCCATATCCGCATCAAACGGCTGCAATACTTGCGTACTGCGCTCCACGATCGTCACTCGAATCCCCCTGTGTGTAAGATTCTCCGCCATTTCCAGCCCAATGAACCCGCCGCCAATAATCACAGCAGTTTTCGGCTCCTTCTCACGGATAAAGGTATCAAGCCGGTATGTGTCCTCCACTGTCCGCATGGTAAAGATCCGCTCACTGCCGATTCTGCATAAGTCGGGGACAAACGGCTTTGCACCCGTTGCAATAATGAGCTTGTCATACGGCTCATCAAAGCTCTTACCCGTTACAAGATTTCTGACAGTAACACTTTTCTGCGAATTGTTGATCGAGATGACCTCATGATGTACCCTTGCGTCGATCCGGAAACGTCTCGCAAAGCTTTCCGGTGTCTGGATTGTAAGTGCATGCCGATCTTCGATCACACCGCCGATATAATAGGGCAATCCGCAGTTTGCGTAGGAAATATAGCCGCTCTTTTCAAATATGATAATTTCTGCCGTTTCGTCAAGACGGCGTAGTCTTGCGGCAGCGGAAGCACCACCTGCAACGCCGCCGATGATCACAACTTTCATAGTATACCTCCAAAAACTCCCTGCGAGCCATTACATCGCAGGGATTCTCGATCAATAATTTTCAGCGTGAACCTCAAAATAGCTCTGGGGGTGTGCGCAGGTCGGGCAGATATCGGGGGCGTTCGTACCCACAACGATATGACCGCAGTTGCGGCATTCCCACACCTTGACCTCGCTCTTTTCAAACACCTGTGCTGTTTCTACGTTCTTCAGCAGAGCGCGGTAACGCTCCTCGTGATGCTTCTCTATTGCGGCAACCAGACGGAACTTCTCAGCCAGCTCGTGGAAACCCTCCTCGTCAGCGGTCTTAGCAAATTCATCGTACATGTCCGTCCATTCGTAGTTCTCACCGTCAGCTGCAGCTGCAAGATTCTGCGCAGTATCACCGATACCATTCAGTTCCTTAAACCACATCTTAGCGTGTTCCTTCTCGTTATCAGCAGTCTTCAGGAAGAGCGCAGCAATCTGCTCAAAGCCTTCCTTCTTTGCCTTGGACGCAAAATAGGTGTACTTGTTTCTTGCCTGGGATTCGCCTGCAAATGCTGCTTCCAGATTCTTTTCGGTCTGTGTGCCAGCATACTTATTCTTTGCGTTTTCTTCCACAAGCTCGACCTCGTCTCCACTCACGCCGCATACGGGACAGACTGCCTCCGCACCGTCCTCAACTTCAAATACTGCGCCGCACAGCAAACATTTGTACTTTTTCATGTGTAACATTCCATTCAAAATATAATTTGTGATTCAAACTTTATGCTTTCCAGAGACCATGAAGATTGCAGTAAGCATAGACAGCTTCCACTTCGTCGCCGTCGCAGAGTGCAAAGCAGATCTCCGGCTGATCACCGGGCTTGAGCGCCTTTCGCTGATTTCCCTGATTTGTCTGGATGGAGACCCATTCAATGAAATGCTCAGGTGTCATAGGATGCTCGACCTCGCCCACCTTTACATGCACGATGTTGTTCTCCACCGTGTACACGGGCACATGCTTTTCAACGGCTGCATCCGTTGTTCCGGGAATGATCTCGGTCATCTTCTGCCCGCAGCACATCACCGGCACACCGCTCTCTTTCACAAGAGCGACCATCTTTCCGCAGTGCTCACAAATATAGAATTTCTGTTCCATAGCAATTCCTCCTAATTCGTAACATTCATGTAAGCCGCAGGGTGTGATCAACCCATTCACAGCTTTAGTTAATTATAACGTTTTTCGGTGGAAATGTCAATCATTATAGTGAATCCAAACGAAATCAAACAATGTCACCGGATATTCTGTAAAAAGTGTAGTAAGTGGGCGTTTGACGTTCGAAGTTCATGTTTATAGCAACTTAAAGGCACTTCTTTCAAATTCCAATAGTCCCTCATCCCGCATTTTACAAAGCTCATTGGACATGGCACTTCTGTCCACAGAAAGAAAATCCGCAAGCTGCTGGCGGTTAAATGGTATGGAAAATTCACTGCTGTTCTAACGTTTAGCTTCTTCAGAAAGATAGGCAATCAGCTTTTCTCTTGTGGTGCGTCTGGACATATAGCCGAGCTTCTGTACAAGCTTTCGGTTCTTTTCGGAAATGGCAAAAACAGATTCTGCACAACCATTGAATGAAATCGGCACGCCGAAGAACAAACAGTGATGATCTCCAAGAATGAAATGAGGTTCAGTTGTTGCCGTCGTAGTCGTTGATGTTGTTGTACTTGTAGTTGTTGTCGTACTTGTAGTAGTTGATAATGTTGTTGTAGTAGTTGATGTTGTTGTCGTTGTAGTTTTACTTGTGGTAGATATCGCTATAACGCTTATAGTCTTTGTATCAGTTAGGCTTCCCTCGCCCTCTTTGGAATTAAAAAGGGTAGCAAATGTTTTTATAGTATAGTTTCCAATTTGTTCAACAGTAAAAGAAAAAGATGTATTTAAATTCATAGTTTCACCAACAATTTCTTTTCCATCAGGCGAAGTGATTACAAGCCAATAGTGAGAAAGTTGTGAATCAGTTGGGGATGGGCTCCAAGAAATATTAATTTTATCACCAACATCATATTCGGATTTTTCTGTACTAATATAAGGGATAAGTAATCCATTTTTGATTATTTCAAAGTAGACCATATTACTAAATATCCAATCCCCACCTTCACTTGTTTGATACATACATTGTCCCATATAATGGATCGTGATTAATCACAACCCATTATATCATTCAGACCATTGTTAACAAACCTACATTCATCCAAAAATTCATTAAGGGCATCTCTAAAAACCCCTTTTGAGAAAAAACAGCT
>JAZNMD010000175.1:0-7240 GCA_045579385.1 Clostridia bacterium | reverse complement strand
TCCAATGATTCACGGATTTATAATATCAGCACTTGTAGTCATTGTTGCCATTTGTGTTGAGTGGTGTATGGGATTAGTGTAATTTAAGAATGATTTTTTATTCCTAACTTAACACGAACGTGCCTCTAATAACATTGGCATCTAGATTATACAGTCTTTATAAAAAGGTAATTTAGATACTCGCACATAGAATGTATTTAATAATATTTCGTGAAAAACTTAAAAAGCTTGATTTTTTGACGAAAAAATGGTATCCTATGTATCAAGTATCTTACTAAGGAGAAGGTTATGATAAAAGCTAATGACACTATAAAAAAGGAAACTAAATATATAGCATATTTTTGCTTGATTTTAAGTGTGCTTATGCAGGCGGTTTTTGTCCTTTTAAAGAGATGGGATTATACCGTTATATTAGGCAATTTACTTTCATACGCTCTGGCGGTTTTGAATTTTTATTTTATGGGACTGACGGTGCAAAAGGCGGTCAGTATGGATGAAAAAGATGCAAAAAAACTTATGAAATCATCGCAGGGAATTAGAAATGCAGGTGTGTTTTTAATTGTTGTGATAGGCGTTGTAGCTTCGTGCTTTAACACAGTGGCTGTTATAATCCCTGTGTTTTTCCCGAGAGTTGCCGTGTCATTTCGTCCGTTTATTAAAGATAAAAAGGAAGTGACAGATAAGTGATTAAAAAGACGCGCCGTTTTATAATGGCGGATATATTCTTCATCGTTATGATGGCTATACCAATATGCTTTGGTATAGTGCTTAAGGTTTTGACTACGCCGCCGTCAGAGGGGATAGCTATAGCAGGCGCAAGAATTTTTATGACACTTCCTATGCCTCTTCAGAACCTTCCCATTACAGAGGCGCAGGTAAACTCGGCTATAGTAATAGTGTCGGCGCTGTTTCTCTGCTTGTATCTTACGCACGGGATAAAAGACGGAGTGTGGCTTAAAAGGCATTACTTTGCAGAAATTATAGTCGAAAAAAGCACCTCGCTTGTTAAGAGTAGTATGGGCGAGTATTTCAGGTCTTTTGCGCCGTTTGTTGCGGCAATACTCGGTCTTTCGGGCTTTTCAAGTCTTCTCACGCTTTTTGGATTGTTTCCGCCGACTTCGGATATAAATATTGTAGCAGGGTGGGCAATACTTGTATTTATACTTATAACGTATTACAAGATGAAATGCGGACCTGTTGAGTATGTTAAAAGCTTCGCAAATCCGGTTTTGATGGCGCCTTTAAATGTAATAAGTGAGATTGCGACCCCGATATCAATGGCTTTTCGTCATTACGGAAACGTTTTGTCGGGCTCGGTTATATCGGTGCTTGTGGCGGCAGGACTTCAGGGCCTTTCAAATATCATATTCGGAGCACTTCCCGGTTTCTTGGGAGAATTCCCATTTTTGCAGGTGGGTTTGCCTGCTGTGTTATCAATCTATTTTGACATATTCAGCGGATGTTTGCAGGCATTTATTTTTGCGATGCTGACAATGCTGTATATCTCAGGAGGATTTCCTCTTGAACTATATAATGAACGAAAAATGAAAAAAGCACAAAAGAGTGCAAATTAAACGGAGGTATTTTTTATGGAAATCGCAATCAGTATTATTTTAGGATGTTGTGCATTGGGAGCAGGTCTTGCTATGATAGCGGGTATCGGCCCCGGTATCGGTGAAGGTAACGCAGTTGCAAAAGCTTGTGAGGCTATCGGCAGACAGCCCGAGGCTAAAGGTGATGTAACTACAACAATGCTTATGGGTTGTGCAATTGCAGAAACAACAGGTCTTTATGCACTTGTTATCGCAATTTTGCTTTTGTTTGTTGCACCCAATATGTTTATAAATTTACTTATTAACACAATCGGTTAATAAAAAGGGGAAAACTATGCAATCATTGGAAGTTATTTCTGTCAACTTGTGGCAGATACTTATTTCACTGCTAAACCTATTGATTCTTTTCCTTTTGTTTAAGATGTTTCTTTTCGGCCCTGTAAACAAAATGCTTGCTAAACGTCAGAGCGAGATTGATGAAAGATATGATGCTGCTGACGAGGCAAAGCGTATGGCGGAGGAAGACAGGCTTTGGTGGGATGAGAAAATCGGCACCGTAAAGGCTGAGTCCGATGAGATAATTAAAAAAGCTCAGGACAGCGCCAAAAGACAGGGCGAAACGATTGTCACAAAAGCAAAAGAGCAGGCAGACGGCATTATTCGCCAGGCCGAAACTCAGGCGCAGCTTGAGATAAAAAAGGCGGAAGAAGGTATCAAAAAAGAGATTGTAGAGGTTTCGACTGCTCTTGCCAAAAAGCTTTTAGAGCGTGAGATAAATGCCGAGGACCATAGAGACTTGATCGATTCATTTATTGAGAAGATAGGTGATGAAGAATGAGTGAAATAAGTAACGAATACGCAAAGGCGTTGTTTATGCTGGCGCTTGAAAAAGGATGCAGTAAGGATTATAAAGACGCACTCGAGACTGTATCAGGCGTGTTTGAGGAAAATCCTGTTTATAAAGATTTTCTGTCCACTTTTGCAATCCCCCTTGAAGAAAGACTTGGTGCACTCGAAGCTGCTTTTTCCGATGCAATTCCAAGAGATGTGCTGTCATTTTTAAAAATTCTTTGTGAAAAGAAGCGCATTGCAGAATTTCCGGAATGTGCCGAGCAGTATATGGTAATGCACAATGAAATGGAAAAGATTTCCAATGCAAAGGTCACGAGTGCTTTAGAGCTTACCGAAGAAGAGAAGAGAGCGCTTAAAGAAAAGCTTGAGAAAACAAGCGGTCATAAAATGATCATTGATTATGTTATTGACGAATCAATCTTAGGTGGATTGATTGTTGAAGCAGACGGAAAAATAATGGACTCGAGCCTTAAGAAGCATCTTAAGGAAATGAAGGATGTGATAAAAAGATGAGTGCAAGAACTGATGAGATAAGTCAGATTATAAAAGAGCAAATAAAAAATTATGAATCTAAAATAGAGATGCAGGAAACCGGAACGGTTATTCTGGTTGGCGACGGAATTGCGCGCGTTTACGGCTTAAGAGCTTGTATGGCAAGTGAGCTTTTAGAGTTTGAAGACGGAAGTATGGGTATGGCGCAGAACTTAGAGAGTGAAACTGTATCCGTTGCACTTTTGTCTAACACAAATGATATTCACGAGGGCTCTTTGGTGCGCCGTACCGGAAAGGTTGTATCTGTACCGGTCGGCGATGAGCTTTTGGGTAGAGTTGTGGATGCGTTGGGGAACCCTATAGACGGAAAAGGGCCCATTTTTGCCACAAACACAAGACCTATTGAGTCCGAGGCACCAGGAATCATCGAAAGAAAGAGCGTATCTGTTCCGCTACAGACGGGAATTAAGGCAATAGACAGTATGATTCCTATAGGAAGAGGACAGAGAGAGCTTATTATCGGTGACAGACAGACCGGTAAAACGGAGATTGCCATTGATACTATAATGAACCAGAAGAACACCGGCGTAATTTGTATATATGTTGCAATCGGACAGAAAAATACGGCAGTGGTTCAGCTTGCAAATGAGCTATCCAAAGCAGGCGCAATGGAATATACAATTATCGTATCAGCATCAGCATCGGAAACTGCTCCGCTTCAGTATGTAGCACCGTATTCAGGTTGTGCGATGGCAGAATATTTCATGGAGCAGGGCAAGGACGTCCTTATCATCTATGATGATTTGTCAAAGCATGCGATTGCGTACCGTGCTCTTTCGCTTCTTATAAGACGTCCGCCGGGACGTGAGGCGTATCCGGGTGATGTATTTTATCTTCATTCAAGACTGCTGGAGAGAGCAGCGTGTGTCGCTCCAGAGTACGGCGGTGGCTCGATAACAGCACTTCCTATCATTGAAACACAGGCAGGGGACGTTCCTGCATATATCCCGACAAACGATATATCAATAACAGACGGCCAGATATTCTTAGAGACAGAGCTTTTCCATGCGGGCATTATGCCGGCTATCAATCCAGGTATTTCAGTAAGCCGTGTTGGTGGTGCTGCTCAGCTTAAGGCGATGAAAAAGGTATCCGGTGAGCTTAAGCTTTTGTATGCTCAGTATCGTGAGCTTCAGGCATTTTCGCAGTTCGGAAGCGACCTTGATGAAGACACTAAAAACCGTCTTGCACTTGGTGAACGAATTGTTGAGGTGTTAAAACAAAAGAGAAATGCACCTGTCAGGGTAGGTTGTCAGGTTGCTATTGTATATGCCGTTATAAACGGGTATTTAAATGATGTTCCGGTCAAGAATGTGTCTGATTACGAGCAAAAACTTTTTGAACTTCTTGAAGCGGACTATAAAAATCTGTTGGAGAGATTTGAAAATAATTTCTGCGATGATGAGGATATTTCTATGCTTAAAAAAGCGCTCGATGAGATGAAGGAGTGATTTGATGGGCGTAGATATTAAAAGCTTAAAAAACCGCATTAAGAGCGTGGACTCGACTTTGCACCTTACCAAGGCTATGGGCCTTGTTGCATCTGCAAAAATTCGCGGCGCAACAATTGCGATGGGGAAAAGCAGAGAGTATGCCAAAGCGCTTTCAGATACCGTCTCAATGCTTGCTTCTGCTAAATCCTGCGAAAAAAGCGAATATATGAAAAGCGGCGAAGAAGGCAAAGTGTGCCTTATAGCTATAGCGGGAGACAGAGGCTTAGCAGGCGGATATAACTCAAACATTTTTAAGGCGGTAGAGTCGCAAAATGCAGATAGAATTATTCCAATAGGCAAAAGAGCCAGCGATAGATTTGGTAGCGAGCAGGTTAAGGTGGAAACTTTTTCTTATGACGATGCTATCGGTCTTGCCAAAGAGCTTTGTGAACAGTTTAAAAACGGAAAGTATGAAAAGATTGGAATTGTTTCAACCAAATACATTTCTATGATGACGCAGAGCGAGGAAACAGAGTGGATTTTACCTATTAGCAAAACAGAGAAAAAATCAAAAGCTGATATAATTTATGAACCGGATGAGAGAACTGTTTTAGAATCGGTAATTGAAGAGTATGTTGCAGGAAAAATAGTTGCTGCTGCAAAAGAAAGCTTTGCCTGTGAAGTGGTTGCAAGACGTTTTGCTATGGATAATGCCGGCAAAAACGCGGGCGAGATGATTGATAATCTTAAGCTTGAGTATAATCGTGCAAGACAGGGTGCAATCACACAGGAGATTACAGAAATTGTTGCCGGAAGCGGCATGTAAGGAGACAGGAATATGTTAGATTTAGCAAAAGGCAGTGTTTTGCAGGTTGTAGGACCTGTTGTTGACATTCGTTTTGACGAAGGAAATATACCTGCTATATACAATGCGCTTACTATGGAGATAGGCGATAAAACCCTTACGGTAGAGGTTGCGCAGCATATCGGAGATAATACAGTAAGATGTATTGCTATGGCATCTACCGACGGCTTGACAAGAGGAACGCCTGTTACCGATACAGGCAAGGCTATAAGTGTGCCCGTCGGCAGAAAAACACTTGGAAGAATTTTTAATGTTTTAGGTGCCCCTGTTGATAACAAACCGGCTCCGGAGGATACTCCCAAATGGGATATTCATCGTCAGGCTCCCGAATATTCGGAACTTTCTACATCAACAGAAATTTTAGAAACCGGTATTAAAGTAATTGACCTTATCTGCCCGTATTCAAAGGGTGGAAAGATTGGTCTTTTTGGCGGTGCGGGTGTAGGTAAGACCGTGCTTATTATGGAGCTTATCAACAATATCGCAAAAGAGCACGGTGGACTTTCTGTATTTACGGGCGTTGGAGAGCGTACAAGAGAGGGGAACGACCTTTACAACGAAATGATAGAATCGGGTGTTTTGTCAAATACAACTTTAGTGTACGGACAGATGAACGAGCCCCCTGGTGCGAGAATGAGAGTCGGCCTTTCAGGACTTACAATGGCAGAATACTTCCGTGAAGAAGAGGGCCAGGATGTACTTTTGTTCATTGATAACATCTTTAGATTTACACAGGCTGGTTCTGAGGTTTCGGCGCTTTTGGGAAGAATGCCGTCTGCCGTTGGCTATCAGCCTACGTTGGCAAACGAGATGGGCATGCTTCAGGAGCGAATTACATCTACAAAAAGGGGATCAATCACATCTATTCAGGCAGTATATGTTCCGGCTGACGACTTAACTGATCCTGCGCCGGCCACAACATTTGCACACCTTGATGCGACAACCGTTCTTTCAAGAAACATCGCATCGCAGGGTATTTATCCTGCAGTTGACCCGCTTGAATCAACAAGCCGTATTCTTTCGGCAGATGTTTTGGGCGAGGAGCATTACAGCGTTGCCCGTGAGGTTCAAAGGATTCTCCAGAGATACCAGGAGCTTATGGATATTATCGCGATTATGGGTATGGATGAACTTTCTGATGAAGACAAATTGCTCGTTCAAAGAGCAAGAAAAATCCAGAGATTTCTATCTCAGCCGTTCCATGTATCTGAAAAATTCATTGGTATCCCGGGTGTATATGTTCCGCTTTCTGAGACAATCAGAGGCTTTAAGGAAATTATTGAGGGCAAGCACGACGATTTGCCCGAGTCGGCATTTTTGTTTGTAGGAACTATAGATGAAGCGGTCGAAAAGGCGAAAAAGGTGGTATAATGAAAACATTTAAATTTGTTATTTCAACACCTGACGGCAATTTATATGAAGGTGATATAGTAAAAATATCACTTCGAGGAGCAGAGGGAGATCTTGCGATAATGGCAAACCATACTCCGTTTGTAACCTCGGTAAAGCCGTGCAGTTCGCATATTGAGCTCGAAGACGGAACAATAAAAACTTTTAATGCGGAAAGAGGCCTTTTAAGTGTATCACAAGAGAAAGTTACGTTTATGTCAGGCAGTGCAAAATGGGCATGAATTAAATTGTATGGTCTTTATATAATATTCGAAAAGCACTTTAAGTAATACTAAAAAGTAGGTTAGAGAGATTTTTTGGTTCTAACACGACATAAACTTGTTACCCAAGAGGTTTGCATCTAAACCTTATGCCTCGCAATAACCAAAAATTGTCGGATGTTTTAAAAAACTTTTTAAAAGGGGATTAAGGTGAAATATAATACCTATATATTTGATTTTGATGGTACTTTAGTTGATTCTATGCCATCATTTATTTCTGTCATGTTGAGAATTCTGGATGAAAATGGCATAAAATATGAGGATGATATTATAAAAATTATTACCCCATTAGGATATGACAGAACGGCACAGTAT
>JAZNMD010000174.1:0-15818 GCA_045579385.1 Clostridia bacterium | reverse complement strand
TGATTTTAAGCGCAAAGATGCCTTTTACCACCTCGGCAGCATATTCATCAAGGATAAGCTTATGCTTATCGCTTGGTGACTTTCTATAACCGTAAACGGTAAAGGCACCCAAAAACTCCCCATTGCTTCGTTGGATACGGAACTGATTCCTCAGTTTTTTGGACAACTCTCGGCAATAGGACTCATTCATTATGTTTTTTATAGGGATGATAAGGTCATCTCCGGCACGGGCTCTCTCGCTGTCAAAATCGTCATTTATGGCAATAAAACGCACGCCCAAAGAAGGGAAAATCATTTCAAGATATTTTCCCATCTCAATATACTCTCTCCCCAATCTGGAAAGGTCTTTTACTATAACGCAATTAACATTATTTTCCTTAATTGCCTTCATAACAGAACAAAAACCGGGACGATCAAAATTCGTTCCGGTATATCCATCATCATACGCCTCATCTACTATCCGTATATTTGGGTGATTTCGGACATACGCAGAAATCAGCTTGCGCTGATTGGCAATACTGTCGCTCTCATCCTTCCCACACTTGTCCTCTTTAGACAAACGGTAGTAAGCTATGGCATTATATTCAATTATAGCTTCGTTATTATATGTGTTCACGAAAACAAACCTCCGTACTCGTTCAGGAAATTTGTTTTCGGTGTTTCTCCGATAACTGCCATTGACCGATTATATTATGCTATATTTTTTGCTTTTTGTCAATGACTTAGCTTCATTTACCACAAACTACCTGAGTTTTTATCAAGATTACTTGCATAAGACAACAGACGGTCATGCAAGGTCGCAGCAGTTTTTGCATGCTCGATTTCCACCACAATTTCTCCGTCCAAGTAGCAATAAGGGTTTCCTATTTGCTCTATATAACTTTTAACCCTTTCCGTGCAGGGAGCAGTGCTGTCAATTACCACGCTGTTTATGTCTTTTAGCTTTGTCCTGTCGATAAAATCTGTAGATATATTATCCATATATTGCTCCTCTCTACATCGTGATTGTTGCCTTGAAAGCGTTTTTTTATTCTTTGAAGTATAATTTTAATGTCCACCGACGGCTGTAGCTAACAGCTCCATAGGAATTTCACCTCCCCGCCTTCTTTGTGGCCGGGCCGCGAGTTACGGAAGTATCATTGTCCCCTGTTAATATCATGGCGAAACGCGGTAGCTAACCGTATATTATTGCTCTTGGTTCTGCCTGCCAAGCAGACGGATAGACGCTCGTCAACAAGGAATGTATCGGTTCCGGACTATTCATTTGTCAAAGTACTTAAGGCAAGGGATATAATCCGAACCTGCCTAAAACCGCTAAACCGCAGGGACTTTTCGGCAGCTTTTAATTTGTCGTCCTTGCCTGACGGACGTAAGGCGGCATCCTCCGCATCAAAATCTGCTCGAAATTTAGCGGTTTTAGGTCGCAGAATTTCGGAGGGACGGATTTTTTGCTTTCGGGGTCCCCGTCGCGAACGGAGTGAGTGATGGGGTGTTACAGGCAAAAGCCGCAGTCAATCCTTGATGGCTTAACAAGGGTTTTAACGAAGACAAGCGAAAAATCCGCCCTCCCAAATCGGATTCGGATTTTATCTCTTGCCTTAAGACTCGGAGATGTCTTTTCACTGACAAATACGAAAAGACAAATTTTTTCATACACTTCAAAATCTATATTTTTAAAAATATCGGCCCCGAAAATCGAGGCCGATACTTGCTAAATATTAAATTTAGAGATGTTCAAAGCAATGTGTATCATTATGTACTGCTTTAAATCCTCGTCAATTCTACCGTACAGAAAACTATTGTGTTCAATCAACGGTATGTACAGCTCAATCAATTTCTCCAAACCGAAATGGTTGCCAGATACGGCTCCTTCTAAAATCTTCTTGAATTCTTCAGGTTTCAATTGTCCCCACCTCCTTCTAAAAGGCGAGAGCGTAATTTTTTAAGAGCTATGCATCTTTGGTTACGCACATATTGAATTGAACAGTTCAATTGTTTAGCCGTTTCTGCTTCGCTTAAGTCCTCTAAAAACAGCAGCTCCATAACTTGTCTGCGTTTTATAGGAAGCTCCATAAATGCTTTAGCCAATCGTTCCTCTTCAAAGTCATAAGGGTTTGGTTGCTTAAATCCTCGGAGCCATTCGTTTTCTGTGCTGTCAACAACCAACATAGACTCCGGAACTTCATCAATTGAAACAAAGTTGCTTTTTTGGTTAAGCTTTCGCAGATAATCTATTTTTGCTCGCTTAACTACAGTTTCAAGCCAAGATGTAAATCTTGCCCTTAATTCGTCCCTTTCGGAACAGTTCTGCTTGTGGTTTTTCATACTGCCTCCTTTTTTGAGGCAAACCACCAAGGCAGCGGCAAACAAAGAGAGGCATACCGTGATGGCATGCCTCTTAATTCCTATTTGCTATTGTGTCCAATTATACTATGTCATTGGAATCACCTCCTATTACAGCTAAATAACAAAAAACGACCATACTACACCCAAGTGTAGAATAGTCGTCCAATGTGCATACATACAAAAAGCACTATGTATTGAATTTATCAAGCGAGTCAATGTAGTGCATCAAAGCCTCGCAAGCAACAATGCGTTGTTTAACAGAATACTTTTCAATACGCTCGGAGATTTCACGCAGATAAACCTTTTGAGGGTCAGAATATTGTTCCTTAAGCAGTTGGTCAACGGTAACCGATAAAGCATTAGCGATACGAACAATCATTTCAAGACTAGGTATACCAACACCGTTCTCTATTTGTCCTATGTGACTATTGCTACAGTCACATCTTTCTGCTAAATCTTCTTGCCTTAAACCTTGTGCTAATCGATAGCGTTTAATATTCTTTCCAATAATTGCGTAGTCCACAGTTTTGTCTTCTCCTTACGACTCTATTTTAGCGGACTTCGCTCATATTTTGAAGAAGGCATAAATGGAGCATACGCACTATAAGTGGAATTTAAGCAATTATTTCTTGCTTTTTTATGTTTATACCGCCAATAATTCCATCTATGCTTCAACTACTACACAGTATTAATAAGACAAATCCCAACAACCTTGTATTATTACCATGTTTTATCGGAAGCACCGCAAATTAATGAACCCACAAAATGTCAAAAAACCGTGTTTGGCAATTAAGCCAGACACGGTTCTTAATCATAAACCTTATATAGTCAAACTATCCCTTATATGTTTCTAAAAACGCCTTGATTTGTTCTACATCCAACTGTGCAATTAAATCTCTGGCACCACTCTCACGAGTAATGTAAACATCTTGTCCGGTTTGGATATAGCCTGTCAATTGTGAATAAGGATCGAAGCCTGCTTTTTCCAATGCAGTTACGATCACTTTTATGGCAGAGTCAAACTGCATTTGTTCCAATTTTATCTCTCCTATCATTGTTAAATCCAATATCTTAAAATCATAATAGCATAAATATCGTATTCTTTCAATAGAAAAGTCAAAGAGCAAGAACTTTGCCTTTAACTTGCTTGTATACTAATAGCAAAATCACGGATAACCTCTTGCTTTTCCGAAGTAATAATGGGGCCAAACGCCTCATCAAACTTTGTCTTCTTTACAAAGACTTCATCTCCGTCATAGTACGTCAGCTTTACCGTATTGTTATCTATGATCTCCCATTCTTTCAAATATACTTTGTTATTCATTGTAAATCTCCTTTTGTGTTTTTGTTTTGAAATAAGTACTTCCAAATATAATCATCAAGCCCCTTATAAGTCGGATCCCATAAATATGTTCCGTATCGAAACCCCATATCGTTAAGAAGCCGCAGTAGGTTGTTATATCCGTTTTGCACATGCTGATTACAGATAAAATCCATATCAAACGCTGTTTTGATCTCAACAAGACCTTCGCTGCGTAGCTCGGTAAGCGTGGATTCAAGCTGAGTCAAGGAATTAACTCCGGGCACTGCCAAAACAGTAATGCCGGTAAGAGCGTTAATAACATCAGCCTTCATCGGCCCCTCCGTAATAAGGATAGTAGGACGAACCGAGCCAACAAGATGCGTCCATCCTTCAGCTTTACAGCCGTCTGTCTGCTCGGCGCTGGATATCCAACGGAACTTTCTCTTTTGTGCGTTATCACGACGAATTTGAAGCCCTTTGATCTGCCCGTTCATATCACGCACAGGGATAAGTATACCTCGCCTTTCGTGGATGAATGTCCATGCATTGTCGGGAGTCCTGTAAAAGCCGGGCACACCCGGAAGATAAAAGCCCTCTGACTGTAATTGCTTAGCAAGCTGTGTCATACCGATTATAGGCGTTGTTTTGTATCCTAAGCGCCTTATGTCATCATCGGTCAAGCCTCTGCTCAACAGGTTTTGTCTATGATCCGGAGCAAGCGACAGTTTTGAAAGTAATGCACTGTAGGTTGCATGCCTTGTTTGAATATCGGTAACCGGATATTCCTCATTATTATTAAGCACAATTTGTTGCTTAATAATGGGCTTATTCTCCGGCATACCGAGTTGCTTTATTATTGCACGTCTGACTTCATCGCGTGGGGTGCCGGTATAAATGGCATATAAATCAAATATACCACCGGATATACCGCATCTCGGACAGCGAAACACTTCCTTTTTCAGATTGATGTTCAAATGCTTCTTGTTGGGGTTTTCATCACAGCAAGGACATTGAACATAATATGAGCTTCTACCTGAAGGTGGATACGCTATCCCCAATAATGAAATAACATCCCACATGCGAATTCTTTCCATACAGCCTCCTTCCTCACGGGGAGATGATTAACTCATCTCCCCGAAAATATTTTAGTGCATCACGAAGCGGCTTGTTTCAGTGAGTAATCACATATTAACTGAGCCGCTGCTTTGATAGATTCATCGCCTTTGAACTTTGTGGCACACCATTTGATTGCACCCGGATCAAGCATCAGAACTTCTCCAAGTGTTTTACCGACAAATTTTGAAAGCGGACACGGAACATTCATTGCGTTAGCTAACTTTTCTTCTTCAGTCAGCTCACACTGTTCATGGCTTACGAGCTTTTCGGTACTGTTGCTGTCAATGTCCGAACCTGTCAAATGGTTATCTTCTGCATTATTCGCATCAAGCTCATCGATGGCTTTCGGTTCAAAATCATCGCCTGCGATAGAAAACTGCAAGCCAAAGCCTGCGTTTCTCAATGCTATGCCTACTGCGGCAGTTTGAGCCCATTCTCTTGGAGAAACAGAAGGCTTTTCCTTTATGTATCCACGGGAAGCAGTTGCTTCGGCCAGATAACACTCAGGGCTATCCTTGTAATTAGGATACACCTTAGCTGTTGCCACAAAGCAATCCTTGCCGGTTGTTACTTGCACCGCAATTTTACCTTCGGGATACTTCATTCGGAACCACGCCATCTGTATCATAACAGGCAGCCTTTTGCGACTTTCCTGCGTTTCTAAATCGGTATAGTCTACCGCAAATGCCGCCGGATCAAAGCCGTCAACCTTGTTAATTTCTTCGAGCTTGGCATAGTATGCAGACTTGCCGTTAGATTCATTTTTACACATACAAAGTCCCCCTTAAAGATTTATATAGGTATTGCGGTACTGTATCCATACCGGCAAAACCGCAAGGATATAATTGTTTATGTTATTCTTATACTGGTCTTGCGATGTCGCTTTGAAGTTTGAAAACCGCTTACGCCCGTCAAGCACAACCTGCTCTAACACTTGGTGTGCGGCTTCACGCTTTTTGGCACCCGCTTCATCAACCTTATTACCGAATTTTCTTTCGTTGAGAATAAGGCTTATGTATGCACTTGCCAGTTGATAATGATAACCCATAGCTCCCGTATCCATTGTTACAGGGGCAGATTTACAAAGCACCTCAAAGCTTTCCAAAACACAGATTCTGTAACTGAGTTCTTGAATCAGCAAAATGTCTTCGGGCGGCAAACAGCCCACAGCAATTTGTTCTTTGAACACACCTTGGCAATGACGGTATTGCTCTAACATTGTTGCCATAATCACACCTCCGCTTTGTTATCTGGCTTATATACTAAGCTGCCGAGCAAACGGTCAAAGTCCTCTTTAGGAACACATATCGAAGTACCGTCGTGATAGTTAAGGCGTATATTAGTACCTTCTTCACTGCAATTCTTTAAGTAAACTCTTTCGTCCATAATTGATTTCCTTTCTGTAATTAAACAATCTCCTGCAAGCGTCGAGCAAGACAGGTTCCTCTTTTTTCTGTGTCGGTTTTGTTTATTGCCATACAAAGTGCTTTGCGTTCACCGACAATGATTACATTTTCTTTGCCTCTTGTAATTGCCGTATAAACCAACGGCCGTGTCAGCATAATGTAGTGAGCACATTGAAGGTTGATAATAACCGACTTGTACTCTGACCCTTGGGATTTGTGTATTGTAGACGCATAGCCCAAGTCAAGCATATCAAGCTCGCTTGAATCATACTCCATCATACGCCCATCACCAAAGTCAACCACAACGGTTGTATCATCACCAAGGCTGTAAATCCTTGTAATGTATCCGATATCTCCGTTGCTGACATCCTCGTGGTTTTTGACCTGCATAACCTTATCACCGCAACGAAATTTGTGCGTGCCTACGGTTATCTCCGTCTTTCCTTCTGCAGGCGGATTTACTTTCTCCCGCAATAGCTCATTGAGTGCGTTAACACCTGTTTCGGTCTTCTGCCGATACGGAGACAAAAGTGCGACATTATCTACACCGTATTTATCCGTTTCCTGTAGGTACAGCTCAACAATCTTTTCTGCTGATTTGGGTACACTGACCGAGTCATAGAATTGAAAGTCAGTACCGTACTCCAAACACAGATTGCCGTGCCGTATCAGTTTGGCATTGGTAGCGATGCGGCTGCCGGAGCTTTGCCTAAATACCTTATCCAATCTGACCACGGGAACAACACCGCTTGCTATCATCTCGCTGAGTACAGCACCCGGCCCCACAGACGGAAGCTGGTCTGCATCACCGATAAGCACTAACTGACTGCCGGGCTTCACCGCATCAAACAAATGACACGCCAAATAGATATCCAGCATAGATACTTCATCTACCAAGATAAGGTCAGCATCGAGTGCGTCGTGGCCGTTGTACTCGCCGTCATCACCTGCAATAAGCCCAAGAGCTTTATGCACGGTAGAAGCAGGAAAACCTGTTGACTGTTCCATCCGTCGTGCCGCACGTCCCGTAGGAGCACAGCAAATAATCTTATTTTTCGGATGGTTGCGGTTATAAATACCGAGCAAGGCTTTCTGCAACATAGTTTTACCTGTGCCGGGGCCGCCCGTTATTATACTGATACCGCTGGTCAAAGCTGTTTTAATTGCTTCTCGTTGTTCGGGTGCCAATCGCACTTTTAAGCGTGATTCTTCTTGGTCAAGTTCGGTTTCCAAATCGCCAAAAGAACAATACTTTTTGTGACGAAGCTGATACAGTATCAGTTCGGCAAGATGCTCTTCGGCCTTTGCTGTCCGTTCACGGTATACATACTGCTTGTATGTAACCATACGGCCATCAAATATGAGTTTATTGGCACGACCGGCAATCATTTGGTCGGTAAGTCCGGGAGTTTCCAACACCCGTTTACATGAATTTATGAAGCCCTCTTTGTCCATACACAAATGACCTTTGCTTTCTGCTTCGGTCAGCGTGTACAAGATGCCCTCATCAACTCTTTCCGGTGAAAGTCTGTCAAACCCCATACTCATTGCGATTTTATCTGCCGTTTTGAAGCCTATACCTGCCATTTTACAAAGCCTGTACGGATGATTTTTAACAATATCCATTGTTTTATCACCGTACTGCTTATACAGTTTTACAGCTCGGTTTGGTGTAATACCGTGCGGTGACAGAAACGCCACGACATCGCGTGCCCCACGGTTTGCAAGATATGAATCGCAAATCTTTTTCAGCTTGACTTGGCTGATACCGGATATGGTAAGAAGTCTTTCGGGCTCCTTGTCCAACACCTCCAACGCCATATCACCGAAAGCGTCATAAATATGTTCGGCTGTTTTTGGGCCTATACCTTTAATCTGTCCCGAAGATAGATAAGCGATGATGCCTTCACGGGTAGGAATAATCACCTCGTCATAGCCTTCAACCTCGAATTGCACGCCATGCTTGGGGTTCTTGCTCCAATGCCCACGCAGCTCATATCGAAGCTTTTCGGCAATGGGTAAACAATAGCCGACTGCCTTTATCTGCGTTATGATATTGCCGTTGCTGTCTTTCAACTTTTCGCACGGACGGTAAATGGCGATCATAAACCCTGCGATATCAATAGCTTTTACATCATAAGGATATATCACTCGTTCAAATTGGCATAACAATGTTGTTGCTCCTTTCTGCTGTTATGAAAAACAAAAAACTCCTATCGCTTACAGTATCAAACTGTGCGTTAGGAGTTCTTTTTGAATAGGTCTGCGTGTTCATGTGAACATCGCTCCTTTCCTAAGATATTTGATTATTAAATCGGTTGTACCGACACCTTAACTTTGCGGCTCTGCGTGGTTTTCATCACATCCGGCAAAATAGACCTATACCGTTCCTTCAAAACCTTTGAGTCGGGGCGTGTAGTGGATTTTGTCACGAAGTCAATAAGCAACTTGTCGGTAGTTGTTGTAAGAACACCGTGTTCGTGCTGCTTCATCACTTCGGCAATTCGCACGCTATGTGCTTCAATCTCCTTTTCGTATAGTTTTATTTCCTTATTGCATTCTGCAACTTTGTTTTGCAATAACGCAATACGGCGCAACTGTTTTTCATACTTTGTTGAAAATTCGATAGTAGGAAGTCCCGGTTGGCTTGCACCGTAAATGCGTGCAAGTGACTCTAAAGCCAACTGAGGTTTAACCTCTGTCATTTTGGGCGGCTTATCGTGTTCAAGACTCCAAATCCATTCTTCTAAACGCTCAAAAATCATATCCTCTTTGGCTTTGTCACGCTCTATTTCCGGCATTGCCATATCATTATCCGGGTTATTGCCCCAGATGGATGAGAAAGCGCCGATATTAACATCTGCAACGGCCATATAAAAGCGTAGCTGTAATTCATAATTCAATGGTATAGCATCATCTGCCCAATCCACTGCTTTATGATAATTGCAGCTTTTACATTCCAATATGCCCGGCTTGCCATCCGACGCACGCTCAAAGCGTCTGTCAAAATTAGCAAGTGCATAAGAATGGTCAGCGTGTTGATAAAGGTTGTTATCTTGATAGACACGGTTACCTGTCTTTTTTTCGTACCAATATGCGGCGATAGGCTCCAGCAAATGTCCCATCTCAAGCTGGTTGGAGTTTGATTTAATCGGCGGTTTTATCCTGCCTTTTTTAATCATCCACAACTCAAGCGGCGTAGTCCACGGAGAAACACCGAATATTGCCGCTACATCACTACCACCTACTGTATAAGGAATGGTGCCGTGCGGGCCGTGCATACGGGTATCCAACCATTGTTCGTTTGTCATGCCTGATGTATTACAGAGGATGATAGGGGCTGACATTAATAGCTCACCCCTTTCGCAAGGTCAAAGTCACTCCACTTAATTGTAAGTGCCCGTGCCATGGTTTCCTCAACAATCAAGAGCTTACTTTCGGGGAACTTCTCGGTTTTAAGAATAAACGGTATCTCCTGCATAGCAAGGAACACATCATGTGCCGTTGCAGGGCCGCCTCCGTATGCTGTTTCAAACATCGCTATTGCCTCAACCGCCGCCTTTTTAGGCAGGCTGAGTTTCTTACAAATACGAGTCATGGCATTGACCGGAAAATCCAGATTAATCTCCAATAGCGCCTGCAGTTTTGCTATGCTGTCTCCAAACTGGGCAAAAAGCTGATCAAGCGCCGTATCAAAATCTGATATCTTCGACTGATGGCGATGGTCAACGGCTATACAGCCACCGATATGTATCGGATGCTGTATGCCCATTAAGAGTGCAGATACCTTTGCTGATGCTACACCGGTATCCGAGGTCATAAACCGTATACCCGGAGTCAGTTTGGAAGCCATTGATGTTTTTCCTTGAGATGCTAACACCTTTGAATAGGAGCCAAGCAAGTCTTCCTTTTGGTCGGGCATTGTCCAAGACGCACTGAGCATAGAATGGTCGCAATAGGCTTCTTTGAACTTGTTGCCCGGAAAGCGAGCGTCCAGCTTGGCTTTTAAGGTTTTCAGCAAATCATCAATGGGGAGTACCGAGTAATCTACCTCGTCTCCGGAATGAACCGCTGCAACCTTTTCGTCACGGATAAGTATTAACGCCTCGGCTGAGTATAACTCGAGGCATTCATTAAGGACATCAGCGAGAACTTCTCGACTGAGTTTGGGGAGTGCCGTACCTCCTATTTTTGCTCTGTCAAGCAAACTTTTGTAGGCAGTAGAGCGAATGGGATAAAGCTCACTACCGACACGCATCGCAAGTCCGAGGTTGTTTGCCGTATCATCAACGGCATCTTGAGTTGTTCCTGCGGCAAACGCTGACAGATTACTCACAAGTGGCGAAGAATGGTCAAGTGGCTCTATATGAAGGTTGCTAACCTTACATCGAACCCACTTGCTGTTCTTTGCCTGTTCTTCGTGATAATCCAACAACGCAGGGTAGGAATCGAACAGTTTGTAATAACTGTCGTTGCATTGGTTTTGCATAATGATATGCTCCTTTCTGTAATTTTGACGGCATCAGCCGCCTTGATATATACAAAAAGCCGGCATCCTCAAAAGAATTCCGACTTTATGCTCAAAATATGGGCAGAAAACAAAAAAGTGCCATCCACCCATAGGGCAAATGACACTGTAAAAACTCTGTTAACTGTGTTCGGTGTGAACCAAACTTGATACTTACGAAGGTAGTATAACAGATTTTTTTGGAATAGTCAATACTGCATTATTTGGAGAAACCTTGCGTTTATAAGAGCCTGTAATAAATCTAACATTAATATCCTAAAATTATAGTTTCTGTCAATTCTATCTTTCCATCAACTATTACTAATGAGGAAATATCTTCTAACTGCTTTAGTGCTAAATAATAATCCTCCTTGGAAATTTTCAAGATTCCTTTATCAATATCTGCCAATACTTCTTCTTCGAGTTTGGGCACATTATACGCATCATGATTATGCAAGTATAAAAGCAAAACACATGACGAATTTAGCAACTCAACCTTTGTCAGCATCATTAACTTTATTACAACCAAAATAAGAGCTTTTATTAAATCTACCGAGGTGCCTGGACTGTCAATTGTAAGCGCCATTTCTATACCGGTAATTACTGCCTCTTTTAAATTGATATGTATATTTTTAATTCTTCTGCTTATACCATTGATGCTTTGTTGATTGTGAGGTCGTAGATTGATTCTAACAATGTTGTGTGCTATTGGTTTTGGTATTATATCTATTTTTTCAGAAAACAGCCGTTCAATATACTCTTGTTGAGCTTTGTCGTCGGTGCAAATTATAATATTCTGTTTGAGGGAGTTACTCAATGTCTGTATGTACTCTTTATTTATGTTTTCATTCATTGTCCATAATCCTTTTTAAATTCTTAACTGTTAGGTCCTCTAACATTCCCTGCTTGTGACTAGCTACAAATGAACGCAAGAAGCTTTCTTCTCCGTTAACATACGAGTTATATAAACCATATGATTGGTTTTCATCACATTCTATATCAGCCTCATAAAAAACTTCTAATAAGGCTTCTTTTCTTTTTACAATCAAGTCAAAATCTTCTTTGAGTACAATTGTTTCACACAAGAAAGAACCAACATAATTTACTACATAGTAAAATTCTAATAGAACTAATGGTGCCAGAAGAAAGTAATCAGAAAAACAGTCTTTAAAATTAGACTCGATTTTGCCCACTCTAATGTCAGATATAAAATCCAAAAGGATTTTATATGCCAACGCATCAGCTTGAAACTCGTTTTCCTGTGAGCCATCTACTGGATGTTGTAACAGGCCATGTGCCATCTCATGCAACAGAACAAAGGCCATACAAGTATAAAACATATCGCTTGATATATTTAAAATGTTTTGCTTGTCCTTGAATAATTCTAAAAAGGCTCGTTTGCTTTCTTCATCAGGAAAGTCTACGGGTAAACCAAAAGTTGCAAAACACATTTCATTAAGTATAAACAGCAAATATCTATAGATCCAAAGGCTTTCTTCTTCGTAAGTATCTGTCACATTGTCAATTAAATAAGATTGGTAAAATTGTGCAGCTATGAAACTAAAGAAAGCTGAAGAAACGACATTATTTATATACACTGTGTTGCCCGATTGAGAAAAATATATGGTATTATCTACGATTTCAAAGTTGAATTCCTGATTGTTGTCGAACTTATCTTGAATATATTGATTTAATTCATCAAACAATTTTTCAATACCTGCTTCACTGTATATATTGGTTATTTTTTCTTTATCTAAGTTTTTTCCATCATCATATTTATAATACTCTTTTATTAATTCTACCAAATGGTCATCAACACATTTTTTATCAAATATTTCCAGTTTCACTTTTGAAAATAGATTTTTCATATTGTTCCTCTTTTCTCAACTAACTTTCAGTTTTACTCAGTTTAAACCTTTCATAAATAACAAATATCACATTTTTCACCCATTGTCAAGTTGTTGTGCTCAATTGGACATTTAATCACCTTACATGGTAACTTTAAGGGGGGTATTAAGATTATCTTTGAGGTTCTATCCCCATTTTCAAAATGTTTATTAGCAAAAAAGCACAATATCATCCGTAATTTTTTTACGGATAGTATTGACTGGATGTGAATTTTGGTGTATACTATGTTTGTAAAGGTGGTATAGTTATGCTTAAATTATTTGAAGTAACCGGGTTTAAGAACTTTAAGAACAAGCTTGTTCTTGACTTTTCTGATGTAAGAGATTACAAGTTCAATACTCAGTGTGTCAAAGATCATCTCGTAAGCAAAATGATAGTGTACGGAAAAAACTCTATCGGTAAATCCAATTTAGGCTTGGCAATCTTTGATATTGTTTCCCATCTGTCATCAAAAAATGTTACACCGAATCTTTACGATTACTACTTGAATGTCGCATCCGAAAAGCCCTATGCTGTTTTCCATTATGTTTTTGTATTTGATAACAACGAGATAGACTACACCTATTGCAAAGATGAAAAGCAGGCTTTACTTTACGAAGAGTTATACTTAAACAAGCATCTGCTTTACAATTTTGATTACAAAGAAGGCAAGGGCGATTTAAGCGGTATAGCTGAAATTGCACCCACTTTAAATCTTTCTATGAAAGATGTAGATTCCATCTTAAAATATGTTATCAATAACACCATTTTAGACGAAATGCATCCTTTGCGCAGAATGCTTAAATATATAAATTCTATGCTTTGGTTTAGGAGTTTGGATGAAAACCGTTATATAGGTTATAAGACAAAAAGCAACGATTACCATAGCTTTATTTTTGAAGAAAATACACTTCGTGAATTTGAAGCATTTTTGCACAAGGCCGGTATAGAAGACAACTTAATTGTTAAAACAGATAACGACGGAAAAGAAAGGCTTTACTTTGATAAGGATGTTCCTCTGCCGTTCTTCAAGGTGGCTTCCAGCGGTACCAAAGCTTTATATACCTTCTTCTATTGGTACAAAACCGCAAGTGATGTTTCATTAATGTTCATAGATGAATTTGATGCATTCTATCACTATGAACTTGCCGAAAGCATCGTTTCCTTGCTTGAAAAGATGGTAACCACGCAAGTCATTTTAACCTCTCATAATACAAATCTGTTAACCAATCGTATAATGAGACCCGATTGTTATTTTATTCTTACAAAAGACAGAATAACCTCTCTTTCTAACGCTACAGACCGTGAACTGAGAGAAGGACACAACTTGGAAAAGCTGTTTATGAGTGGTGAGTTTAATGGCTAATGATAAGGCAAAAATACTTGTGTTGGTTGAAGGCGAAAAGACCGATGTAAAATTAATGGAGCATTTGCTTACAATTTACGGCATAGATAAAAACCATCAAATAGTATCATACAAAACAAACATATATGATTTGTATGACAAAATGTTTGCCGATTCAGCACCCGAAACCGTTGATTTGCTTGGAGTTCTAAAAGAGCGAGAAACGAACGAGGCAAAAAGTTCAATATTCGATATGCACTACTCTGATATTTTGCTGATATTTGATTTGGATCCTCAAGATCCTCGGTTTGCACCCGAAAAAATTATCAGTATGGCAAACTATTTTGTTGAGTCTTCTGATATGGGGAAGTTGTACATTAATTACCCAATGGTCGAAGCGTTTTACCATATGAAAAACATACCCGACAGCGACTATAATTCCTATGTTGCCACTATTGATGAATTAAAGCGGCATCTTTATAAAGGACGTGTAGTTGAAGAAAATCGCAACAGACGGTTCGGTAAATTTGCGGTAAATAAGCAAGAATGCAGTACGGTAATACAGCAAAACTTAGATAAGGCATGGATGATTACAGGAACACAAGCCAATAATACTGAGCAGCTTTATCCATATTCTGAGGAAATTTTAGAGAAGCAACTGAAAAAAATAAGGGAAGAAGCTTCGCTGTTTGTCCTTTGTACCTGTGCGTTCTACATAGCCGATTACAACCCGAAATTTATTGAAACAGAATAGGAGTTACCATTATTAAGTAGTTTTTACTGCACAATAGGATAACTCCTATTTTTTATACAAGAAAAGAGGACATTGCAAATTGCAACATCCCCCTACAAAAAACTATGCGGTTTTACATTTCAACGACCACAAACCAACGCCATCATGAGAAAAGTATTTAGGGTTGATTTGCAGTGTTTGGCGGATTTTTTCTTTCCACCACTTGTTAGCCTTTGCTTTTTTATGAGTTTCGATTTGTGTATATAAATATGCTAATCTAACAGGCTCTTTGTGTTCTTCCATCACCGCAGTAATTACATCCCGCCATGTGGCTTCCGGCATATCTCTGACATCAAGCGTTGCTTTGTCGGTAAACAACACCGGAACTAAAAGAGATGCATCCTTACGAACTATCATCACATATTCGTGAAGAATGGGTATAAACTTGCCCGTATACTGGGTTTGATCAGAGAAGCAATTATGCTGCGCTTTAATAATGATGTTCTCAAGCGTGCCCGGCTTTATAATTTCGGAGAGCATACTGTAAAGTTTGCCCTTTTTCTTTATATCACCCATAAGCACCGCCATCCTACCACCTTTTTCAAGGGCAGTGAACTGCTTCATCATCGCATAATTCATTGCTTTAACAAACTCATCCCAATTAGATATGCGGGATAAATCAAACTCTTTCGGGTCGTATCCATATTGCCGTTTGACATAAGATGCTTTGTACATCACATCTGAATATACAACAATGTTCCAGTATGGTGGGTGCCAAAATATAAACTCCGGTCTTTCGGGAATATCGGAGTTCATTATATCAAACCCACTATGCAAATCATAAAGATGACTGTTTACACCAAGTTTATCGGCGGCAGCTTTAGTTGTGCCGCTACCGCACATATAATCACATATTTCCGTTGGCTTGAAAAAAATTATTAAGTCTTCGATAAGCTTTGGTGAACAATTGCCACGATAACGGTTGTTGCCGCCTTCGCCACGCTCAGGATAAGAAACAATGCTGGTAAGCGGTCTTCTTGATTCGGTATTAAAAGACATTGTTATAACACCTCATAACGCTTAATGTGTTCCGTTACAATCTTATGAGCTACTTCTGATACGGTTTCCCAATAACATTCCCAGTAACTATCGTTTTTGCCCAACGCACTGTGGAT
>JAZNMD010000173.1:0-2241 GCA_045579385.1 Clostridia bacterium | reverse complement strand
GGAGCTGTAGACTTTTTCTCTGCAGTCTTTCTGCCTTTCTTTACTAATTGGTTAAATGTTGGCAATTATTTTCACCTCCTGTTTATAATATAGATTTGGAAGCAATGCCTCCTATATAAAAACGCTGTTATGCGTTTTTAACGATTGTTGCCACCGCTGTGGGCACATCAACATGACAAGCCTTGGCAAGCTCCTTCATATTATTAACATACTCCACCGCAACGGATTTCTCCTCACAAAGCTTTTCAAGCGGAAACACCACATGCCCATCTGCGTCCCTTGCTATAAACACAAGCTCAGCCTTGCCGGCTTCAACAGCCTTTTTGGTCTGTTTTATACCGACCACATGTGGATTTGTTTTGATTCTTTCCATTTCTTCACCCTGCATTTAAACGTATGAGTTTTTGCAAATACACGCAATCTCCCAATAATAAAAATCATCTTATTGTACCAACAAATTTCCTATTTGTCAAGAGTTTATTTGACTTTTTTATTTTTTTTGAAAAAAGTTGTCCTGTATAGTTTTTCTGTATATTTAAATGCCCGGATTTTTGTTTGCATCCGGACTTTTAAAGCCTATTCAATACCGCCAAGATAAATATTGCCTAAAAACTCCGTTCTGTGATAATCAGGCCTTGGTCGTTACTTTGCTTATAACGTAGCTTACCACTATAAATCTATAATCAACCTGCATTCCATACAACCGTTTCGATTATATATCATTCACATTTCTTTTTCAATACCATTCACAAATTTTGCACAAAATTACCCCCGTATCCATTTTGAATACGGGGGTCTCATCTTATTTTTCCTTTGATTCAGCAATTACCTTTTCAACAACATTCGAAGGAGCATCCTGATATCTTTCAAATTCAAACTCAAAGCTTCCTTTTGCCTGTGTCATTGAACGAAGGTCAGATGAATAGGTATGCATTTCTGCCATAGGGATTTCGCCCTCTATCATAGTGATACCGTCTCCTTGCGGAGTCATACCAAGCATCTGTCCGCGGCGTTTGTTTATATCGCCGATTATATCGCCTGTGTAGCTGTCAGGAACAAAAGCCTTGAGATGGCCAATAGGTTCAAGCAAAACTGGCGAAGCTTGCTCCATTCCGGCTTTGTAAGCCAAAGAAGCTGCTGTCTTAAACGCCATTTCAGAAGAATCAACCGGATGATATGAGCCATCAACCAGGGTAGCCTTAAGTCCAACCATAGGATATCCAGCTAAAACGCCCTGTTTCATACTTTCCTGAAGTCCCTTTTCAACTGCCGGGAAGTAGTTTTTAGGAACACTTCCTCCAAAAACCTTTTCCTCAAACAACAAACCATCATCATGTGGTGCAAACTCAATCCAAACATGACCATACTGACCGTGTCCGCCGGATTGCTTTTTGTGTTTACCTTCTACCTTAACGCTTTTACGTATAGCTTCACGGTAAGCAACTCTGGGAGATGTCAGCGTAACATCAACACCAAACTTATTCTTAAGCTTGCTTACAAGAATATCAATATGCTGTTCGCCCATACCTTTTATAACCATCTGATGGGTTTCAACATTATTTTCAATAGCAAAAGTTCTGTCCTCATCCATAAGCTTATTAAGGCCCTGGCTGATTTTTTCTTCATCGCCTTTTGCCTTGGGAACAACAGCAAGAGTTGTGTTGGGCTTTGCAAAGTTAATTCCGTCAACAACTATTCTGTCTGTCAGGCTGCAAAGTGTGTCGCCTGTGTTTGTGCCTGCAAGCTTTGTTACAGCACCTATATCTCCTGCATTCAGTTTCTCAACCTCAATCTGCTTTTTGCCCACAACAGCAAAAATCTTACCTACTCTTTCACTTTGTCCTGAAACAGAATTATAAATCGTTGTATCAGGTGTCATAATTCCTGAATAAACTTTAAAATACGACAGTTTGCCAACATAAGGGTCTGCAACCGTTTTGAAAACCAAAGCGGCAAGCGGGTCGTTAACATCAACCTTTCTTCTGGCGTCTGTTCCGTCTTCCTTCTTTGCAATAAAAAATTCATCTGATGAATCGGGAGCTGGGAAGTAAGCATTTATAGCATTCATAAGAGATGAAATGCCCAGCTTATTGTACGCACTTCCGCAAAGAACAGGAACTATATCGCCTGCTGTCACTCCTGCACGAAGAGCCTCATAGGTCTCAGCAAGAGTAAAGCTTTCTCCTGCAAAATATCTGTCCATAAGTTCTTCCGAGCTTTCAGCAACCGCTTCATTTATCA
>JAZNMD010000172.1:0-3339 GCA_045579385.1 Clostridia bacterium | reverse complement strand
AAATATGCATTTATTGCATTCATAAGAGATGAAATGCCAAGCTTGTTGTATGCACTTCCGCAAAGAACAGGAACAATGTCACCTGCTGCAACACCGCTACGGAGTGCTTCATATGTTTCAGCCAAGGTAAAGCTTTCACCTGCGAAATATCTTTCCATAAGTTCTTCAGAGCTTTCAGCAACCGCTTCATTTATCATTTCACGGATAGGCTCAAGGTCAGCTTCCATCCCTTCAGGAATTGCTGCTGTAACCGTTCTGTCGCCATCAAAGCGTCTTGCTTCCCCTTCAACCACATTTACAAAGCCTGTAATCTTCTCGCCTTCACGGATAGGAACCTGAAGAGGAGCTATTTTCTTTCCGTATTTCTCACGCAACTGGTCAAGCACGCCAAAATAATTAACTCTTTCATCGTCAACCTTGTTAATGAATACAAGCTTTGGGATACCTGCTTCTTCGGCATACTTCCAGGCCTTTTCAGCACCAACGGTAAGACCTGATTTACCACTCAGAACAATAACAGCCGCATCAGCAACCCTGATGCCCTGCTGAACTTCGCCCACAAAATCAAAAAATCCAGGCGTATCAATAATATTAAACTTAGTACCACTCCAGTCACATGTAGCAACTGCCGCACTTATTGAAAACTTACGTTTTATTTCTTCCGGGTCAAAATCCATAACAGTGTTTCCATCCTGGGTCCTTCCCATTCTTTCAACAGACCCTGCCGTATAAAGCATAGCCTCTGCCAGTGATGTCTTTCCCGAGTTTCCATGTCCTAACAGACAAAAGTTTTTGATTTTTGATGTTTCATACAGTTTCAATTTTCAACCCTCCAATTATGTATGTACTGCTACAAGAGGCAAACAAATCTGCCTTTGTTTTTACACAGCCGAAGTTCATTTATTTTATTGCTTCGACATACATTAATTATAATGCAATGCCGCCATTTTTTCAACCAAAAACCCTACAATATTTTTTTAATTTTTTAGACATTTTTACTAAATAACATAAAAAAGAGATGGGCTCCGCAACGGGAATCCATCTCCTTTAATTTTAATCATTACGCCTTTTCTATTGAAATCATAACCTTTTCGCCATTGATGTTCCAATCCTTTGCGCCATCGGCAACATCTTTGTCAAACGAAACAGCTAAGGTCTGTGCAGAAACTTCGTCAATATTTCTTTCGATAATTTCATCAATTTTTGCACTTCCGCTGCAGCTTACCCTGATGTTATCCTGAACCTCAAATCCGCTGTCCTTCCTCATTGTCTGGATTTTGCTTATTATCTCTCTGACAAAGCCTTCCTCAATAAGTTCATCAGTCAGGTTTGTATCAAGCACAACTGTGTAGGTTCCGTCACTGTCCGAAACAAAGCCATCCTTCTGCAAGGTTTCAACTAAAACATCCTCAAGCGCAATTTCAACATCAGTATTCTCAACAGTAAGTTTTACTGTATCTCCGCTATTCAATGTTGCCATAACCTGAGCACCATCCATAGCGTTTACTTCTTCGAAAATAGCTCTCACAATTTTACCGTATTTAGGTCCCATTGTCTTGAGCTGAGGTTTAAAGTTGTATAAAATAAAGCTACTTGCATCATCAGTAACATCAAGTGCCTTGACATTAAGTTCATCAAGAATGATTGCCTTATATACATCATCAAAAGCTTTACTTGTCTGAACAAATATTTTTGCAATCGGCTGTCTGTTTTTGATGTTTGCCGCATTTCTGCAGGCTCTTCCCAGGATTACTATCTTGCGGGCAGCATCCATCTCAGCTTCAATCTCTGCAAAATCAAATTCAGCATTTGCCTTCGGGAAGTCACACATATGAATACTCTCGGGAGCATTCTTGTCAACATTAAGCACAAGATTGCGATAAATCATCTCTGTCATAAACGGAATGAACGGAGCGCAAACCTTTGAGAACTCTGTCAGAACTGTGTAAAGCGTCATATAAGCTGAAATCTTGTCATCTGTAAGCTCGCTTGCCCAGAATCTTTCACGGCTGCGGCGAACATACCAGTTTGACAGTTCATCCGTAAATTCCTGAATAACTCTTGTAGCCTCAGTTACCTTATAATTTTCAAGGTAATCATCAACTGATCTTATTACGCCATTGAGCTTTGATAAAATCCACTTATCAAGCAGTGTCAGCTTATCCTTGTCAAGCTTGTGCTCGGTTGGGTTAAAGCTGTCAATTTCAGCATAAAGCACATAGAAGGCATATGTGTTCCAGAGAGTTCCCAGGAACTTTCTCTGTGACTCAGACACAGCCTCGTCAAAGAATCTGTTTGGCAGCCACGGAGCACTGTTGGAGTAGAAATACCAACGAGCCGCATCGGAGCCTTGCTTGTTGAGCACATCCCATGGATTAACAACATTTCCCTTGTGTTTTGACATCTTTTGTCCGTTCTTGTCCTGAACGTGTCCCAGAACGATAACGTTTTTATAAGGAGACTTGTCAAACAAAAGTGTGGAAATGGCAATCAAGGTGTAGAACCAACCACGAGTCTGGTCAATTGCCTCACTGATAAAGTCCGCAGGGAAGTTTTGTTCAAACATTTCCTTGTTTTCAAATGGATAGTGCCACTGTGCAAATCGCATTGAACCTGAGTCAAACCAACAGTCAATAACATCAGAAACACGCTTCATCTCGCCACCACACTTTTCGCAGCGAAGATGAACATTATCTACATATGGTTTGTGAAGTTCAATATCTTCAGGTACGTCAATACCCTTGTTTTTAAGTTCCTCAATAGAACCTATGCACTCATGATGACCGCAAGCACATTGCCAAATTGGGAGAGGTGTTCCCCAATATCTTGAACGTGAAAGGCCCCAGTCAATTACATTTTCAAGGAAGTTACCAAATCTACCATGCTTGATATTATCCGGCATCCAGTTTACAGTGTCGTTGTTTGCAAGCAATCTGTCACGAACAGCTGTCATCTTTATAAACCAGGTATCACAAGCATAATAAAGAAGCGGAGTATCGCATCTCCAGCAGAATGGATAGCTGTGTTCAAAGTCGATAACTTCAAAAAGCTGTTCACGGTCACGCAGATCACGTATAACAAGCTTGTCAACGTCTTTAACGAACATTCCTTTCCAGGGTTCAACGCTGTCCACAAAGCACCCCTGCGTATTAACCAGATTAACAAATGGAAGGTCGTTTTCCTTGCCCACACGTGAGTCGTCCTCACCAAAGGCGGGAGCAATGTGTACGATACCTGTACCGTCGCTCATTGTAACATAGTTGTCAGCTACAATAAAGTGACCCTTTTTGTCAAGTGTTGCAAAGTTATAAAGTGGCTCATACTCAAGACCGCAAAGGT
>JAZNMD010000171.1:0-3278 GCA_045579385.1 Clostridia bacterium | reverse complement strand
TGAAATTGATAAGCAGAACGGATGTGGATACCGATGACGGAACGGTATATGTTTACCGTGGAGGACAAACACACAAATTGGTTTTAATTTATTCCCTTCTCGCCATCGCTTACCGTTTAGGCAACTATGAGGAAATCTACCGTGGCTTTTTTTCATAACGAATGTAGGTGGCTATATGTGTTATGTAATACTGTTGCTTGTAGTATTGTGCCTATGTTTATATCCGTATTTTAGGTGTTTTATAAAGCGCATCGCTTTAATTATCACCATAAAAAGAGTGTGTAATAAAAGCGGTTTTGTATTTGCTCCAACTCACAAAGCTTGGCTTTTCGGTAACATCAAAAGCGGAAAATGTGATTTTTATGTTGTAACAGCTAATAAGGTTTATCGGGTGAAGTTAGCGAGTGGTATGTCCTCTATGCACTTTTATTGTTTTAAGGACAAAAACATTTATCTTTTCAAGTCGTTGAAATGGACTTTGATCTCCCATTGGACATCCAAAACCTATAAACTAAAAAGTAAGCTCCCATTTGACTTCGATCGCGGAACGAGAGATGAGTGGACGGGATATGAAAAAGCCGACATATTGTTGTTTTATCCTACACCGGGCGGTGCATTCGTTTCTGAAAACGGAACCGATAAAGAAATATGGAACGGTGATTTTACAGGAGAAGCCTTGTTTTATACCAAGAAAGGCTTTATAGAGGTGTTGACAAAACGCTGACTTTAGTATAATAAAGCAATTCGCCAAGGAGTTTAATTCTCTTCGGCGGTTTAAGAAGCGGCAACACAGAGTACACTTCCTGAAAACTATGACAATGCTTTTGCCAAAGGCAGAAACATCTTTGATTTTTTGGGATCGGTAGTCATGCACTGCATCTGTTGCGGCGCCGCAACAGATGCAGTGGTGCGTTTTACGTTCCATTTCACCGAAAACAGTAATATTATTTTCTGTTTCTTCAATGTTTGTTACGCAAAGCCCTTGCAATCCGAGAAGTTTTTCTGTAGAATAGTTGTAGAGCCTGTTTGGTCCTCCGTTTCTGGTTTCTTGTCAACTCCATTTTAACGGATTCCTTCCAAATATGCTCTACTTTTTTATCTTTTTTTCGTAGGTCCTATTTGTTGTACCCCAACATTTATTATAGAACCACTTTTTTTCAATGATGTTTGCCTTCTGCAAATGATACAGGGCTTCGCCCAATGAGGACGGCTTCGACTAATGATGTGTGGCTTCGCCACATTTTGGGGCAAACATCGCATCATTGCGGCACGAAGCGGCGCAATATCATATTTGCGGAAGCGAATGCATCGTATCGTCGCAGGCGATGCATCTTTTTATTTATTCCACGCCCCTATGCGTGATTTGGGCGCGAGGCGGTTGAAATGTTCACGTATTTATGATATAATGAACCAAGAAAGGCGGTGATATATTGAAGGAGTTTGTTGTTAACAATCGATGTGTCTTTTTTCTTTTCGTTTTTGCTATATTAATCGCTTTGGGAGTATGGACTATAGATGAAGTAGTTTCCATTCCTATAATCATTCTTGGGTGCTTTATGTTTCTTGGGTACGCGATCGCTTTTCCTATTTGCTGTGTAATAAATTCGCGAGGAGTTACTGTATATTATCTATTTGGGTTTGCCAAAAAAAGAGTTGCCTGGAATGAATTAAAGCATATTGAAGATCATCACTCAAAATGTGGAGTTCTACCTTGGTCGAGAGAGTACCACATTGCTTATTTCAAAACAAGATTTCCTTTATGGGAAAATGCGTGTATTCCAAAAACCAAGAAAGTAGTTCAACTGATTGAAAAGTATTATAAAGGGACCATCGAGAAATACGGTTAAATGCGGACACTTTTTGTCCGTTATTGCCTCTGTTTAGACATCGTTTTTTATTCAAGTTTAATGAATACGGCATACCGATTCACGATGGAGAAAACGGTAGAATAACATCATATATTCAAATACAATATTGTCCTTGGTGCGGCAAAAAGCTGCCGGACAGTTTGCGTGAAAAATGGTTTGACGAGCTGGAAAAGCTGGGATATGACGATCCATTAAATGATAATATTCCGGAAGAATTCAAAAGCGATAAATGGTATCGCGAGTGATTATAATTTCGGGGAAGATGAAAGTGTCAGTATGAAATTAAGGAATAAGAGGCGCACCGGTAATGAAATTTACGGAGAAATTGAAAAGTATATTTAAGAATATAAGTGAAAGGCGTTACCGAAAAGGCGAAGCGTTTTGGTACAAAATCGGCGGCAAAATGTATTGTGGAGTGGTGTTGGATATAGAAAATGCGGGTTTTTATCTTGTTGCTTTAACCGATGAAGTAAAGGAACAATCTCTAAAGCCTGATGACTTACTGGGCTTAGAGTGCTATACCTTGGCATGGTTTAGCGACCTTGAAATGTTAAGCCGCAGATTCATCCGTAAGCTTTGCGTGTTTGAAATTACGGGTTCCTACAACGGCAGAGCAGGAGCGTTCTTTTCGGCGGAGAAAATCAAGGTATATAACTATGGTTCAAAAGGCGAGTGGAAACACGAAACGAGAAATTACCACATTCCTCATCTAACGGTTGGCGATGCCCTTGATTACAACAATATACCGAAGTTTATATAAATCTGTAGCACAATAAGATATGCCATACATTTTTTCAAAATCAAAAAGAGTGCCGCCGAGGATTAAATTTTCCTCGGCGGTTTGCTATCCATATAAGCGTTTTTTCCGCTTTTGCGGTTATTGTTATTTGTAGCCGGAGGTGATATAATTTAATCAAAAACTCAGGGCGGAGTGATGCTATGGTGAGCATATATGCTTTTTTGAAAACTTTTCACATAAATCAAAAGAGCTTCCCAAAAATCGGCTTCTCATACGATTAATAGGTGTAAAGGAAAAAGAAATGCTTCTTTGCTTCCTGTAATCCGGATACAGGTGCAAGTGGCACCCGAAAGAATTCACCGAAAGGAATGATATATATATGTTGAGAACAAATGACAAATATAAGGCGAACTACATTACTGCAATAAACGAAAAGCGAAAAATCGCCGTAGCCCAAAAGCGGGCACGCAACAAGCGTATTGTGTGTTTCAGCCTCGCTTTTTTACTAATGGTTGGAGTATTGTCTGCTATAATACTGAGCAAGCCGGAAAAGTCTCCCACACCAAATGGTGACACAAATGTACTATTAAATACATCTTCCGGCGAAGAATCAGCAAAACCAACCACAAGCACGGATAACCCTCCCGCAGAGAATAGCGATACAGATGTGA
>JAZNMD010000170.1:0-12232 GCA_045579385.1 Clostridia bacterium | reverse complement strand
TTTGAAAGAGCTGTTATGTATCTTACCGGTATGGGTAATATACGTGACGTTCTTCCCTATCCAAGAACGGTTAACAATCTTGGCTGATAAAAAAATCAAAAGCTGTAGCTTTGGCATATAAAAAACGGAGCTTTTTATTATGATTTTCTTGTATATTATTCTTGCTTTTTTGTTGGTTCTTCTGATTATAAAAAGGTCAACAATACTTGCACTTTACGCAAAAATTCAATATTATGGCGGTAAAAAGGAAAAAGGGCTCAAGCTTTTTAAGCTTGCTGACAAAATCGGCACCCTTGCTCCTGAAAACCGTATGCAGTATGGGTTTGCACTTCTTCGCGTAGGGCATCTGGATGAAGCACGCACTCATCTTAACTCCGCCTTTATGTCTGCAAAAAGTGATTCCCTTAAAAATCAAATCAAGTCAATTCTCTCACTTGCCCTTTGGAAAGACGGGAATATCGATGAAGCCATCGAAATGCTGGAAGAAGTTATCAGAGACTTTAAAACTACCGCAGTTTATCAGAATTTGGGGCTTATGTATGTTTTAAAGGGAGACACCCAAAAGGCTCTCAGTTTTAACCTTGAAGCCTTTGATTATAACTCTGACGATTTAGTAATTGCCGACAATCTGGCGGAATCCTATATGCTTTGCAATGAACAACAAAAGGCATTTGAGATATATGAGGAGCTTTTAACAAAGGAGCCCCACTTCCCTGAGCCTTATTACAACTACGGGCGTATATTGGTCGAAAAAGGAGAAAAGGAACGAGGCATTGCTCTTATAAAGCAGTCACTTACAAAGACCTTTTCATTCTTAAGTGAAAACCCCAAAGAATATGTTGAAAAGCTTCTCTTGGAAAAGGAAGCTGAGTAGGCACGGGAGGCGGGAAAAATGGCTTTTACAAGTTGCGAAACCTGTGCACATTATCAATATGATGAATTCTGGGAAACTTACATTTGCACCGTAAATCTTGACGAAGATGATATGCAACGTTTTTTAAGCGGAAGCAATTTTGAGTGTTCTTTCTGGCAAAATGGCGATGAATACGCTGTTGTAAAAAAACAAATTTAATTAAACTTTATTTAAATTTTAAAAAATCGAGGTGTGTTACACCCCGACTTTTTTTGTTTTCAAAGATAATTTTAATTCTTTTCAGCCTTTATGGCCACCTGGATTTCAGGCGTTTTGCCAATCATCTTTATGATTTTTCTTGGGCACTTTTCAACGCAAACGCCACATCCGGTACACTTTGCATAATTAATTGACGCAAGATTATTTTCAAGTGTAATTGCCTGTGCCTCGCAATTTTTTGCACAAATACCACAGCCTATGCAGCCTGCATCGCACGCCAGACGAGTGTCCTTGCCCTTGTCTTTTGAGTTACAAGCAACCACTGTTTTCGCTGAATATGGCACTCTTTTTATTATTTTTCTCGGACATTCAGCCATACAAGCACCACAATTTGTACATTTTTCGCGGTCAACCACAGCAACTCCGTCTTTAACGGAAATTGCACCAAATTTACACTTTTTCACGCATGAGCCAAACCCAAGACAGCCAAAACTACACATTTTCATTCCACCGCTTAGTCTGTTTGCAGTGTGACAATCAATATTTTGGTTGTTCTCATATTTATTCTTTGCCATATCTCCGCCTGAACACATAACAAAAGCTGTCATACGTTCAATCTTCTCCGGCTTAACGCCCATAATCTCAGCAATTTTCTGTGCAACTTCACTTCCTCCAACGGGACAGCAGTTTACAGGAGCTTTGCCTTCCACAATTGCTTCTGCCGCTGCACTGCAGCCCGCAAAACCGCAACCACCGCAATTGGCACCCGGCAGACATTTTTCAATCTGCGGAATTCTTTCATCCTTTTCCACAGCAAATATTTTAGCCGCAATTGCAAGTAATGCGCCAAAAACCAAGCCCATACCCCCAATTGCCAAAACGGGTAACAAAATAATATCCATATTATGTGTCCTCCTTAAAAGCTAAGTCCCGAAAAGCCCATAAATGCTATGGACAAAAGGCCCGCTGTGATTAAAGTTACAGGCATTCCCTTTAAAAACTCAGGAACATCCGAGCTTTCAAGTCGCTCCCTTACACCTGCAAAAAGAACAATCGCAAAAGTAAATCCAAGTCCTGCAGTTGTACCATAAACAACCGAATTTATAAAGCTGAATTCTAATCCGCCAAATCTGCTTATATTCTCTATTGCAACACCCAAAACCGCACAGTTGGTGGTAATAAGCGGCAAGTATACACCCAGTGAATTATAAAGTGACGGTATTGACTTTTGCAAAAACATTTCGACAAACTGAACAAGCACCGCAATAACAAGAATAAACGCAATGGTTTGCAGGTATTCTATATTGCAAAGGATCAAAAATTCTTGCACTGCCCATGTAATTGCCGAAGCACACGCCATAACAAAAACAACCGCAAAACCCATACCAAGAGCGGTTTCCACCTTTTTGGAAACACCTAAAAAGGGACAGATGCCAAGGAATTTAATAAGAACAAAATTCTGTATAAAAATCGCACCTATGCTGATAACAAGTATATCTCTAAGCAATTTTGCTCTCCCCCTTCCTTTTTCTGCTTGATATTATATTTATCGTCATAGCAATAAGTCCCAGGGTAATAAATGCACCCGGAGGCAAAATCATAATTGTTATAGGCTGGAAGCTTTCCCCGAACAATGATATTCCAAAGAATGTTCCTGCACCAAGGATTTCCCTTACAGAGCCTATCAGAACAAGCGAACAGGTAAAGCCAAGTCCCATGCCCAAACCATCAAATGCGGACTGAAGCACCCCGTTTTTGGAAGCAAATGCTTCCGCTCTTCCAAGGATTATACAGTTTACCACAATAAGTGGGATGTAAATTCCCAAAGCCTGCGAAACAGACTGAGCATATGCTTTAAGAATCATCTCAATAATCGTTACAAAACCTGCAATTACAACCACGTATGCCGCAATTCTTACCTTTTCAGGAATGAAATTTCTTAAAAGAGAAATAAATATGTTTGAAAAGACCAAAACAACCATTGTGGAAAGGCCCATTCCCATCGCATTGAACGCACTTGTTGTAACAGCCAGAGTAGGACACATTCCCAGGAACAAAACCAAGGTAGGATTTTCTTTGAATATACCGTTTAAAAAAGTTTTCTTCATCGCCTACTCCTCCTTTTCTGCTTCAGAAAGCTGCCTGTTCGTTTCATGTTTTATCTGTTCAGCACGCTTTACAGTGTCTTCAAGCACGCCTGCCTCGCTTTTTTCTGTTGCAATCTCTATGGCACCATTTACACATGCTGTAACAGCCTTTGAAGTAACGGTTGCACTTGAAATTGCAGAAATTTCGCCATCCTTTGCCTCCCCTTTTACAACCGAAAGTGGTTTATCTGTGCCAATAAACTGGTCAATAAACTTCGGTTTTGAAGCATTCATTCCAAGGCCCGGAGTTTCAGCGATTTCAAGGATCTTAACCTTTGTCACCTTAAGGTCTTTGTCAATGCCCACCATAACTTTGATGTCGCCACCGTATCCCTCACTTGAAATCAGGGTTACAACATATCCGCAATGGCTGTCACCCTTGAGACCTATATTAAGCTCATCAAGAGTCACATTTTCAAGCTGAACATCACTTGCAGTTGTCTCAAATCTGTCCGCCTCAGGCAGAACTTCCTGCTTGGAAGCAAGTGCAACAGCCTCATTGTTTTTATCAATTATAGGGGTAGTAATATTATTTACCACCGCAAGCAGCAAGGCGGTGAGTGCTGTTATCAAAAACAGCTTTAACGAAATAACCAGTGATTCCTTATCGAACATTCGCCTTGCCCCCCTTCTTTTCTTTAACAAACCCGAAGGGCTTGGGAACGGTAAATCTATCTATCAGCGGAGTTGCGACATTCATAAGAAGTATTGAGTAGGAAGCACCCTCAGGGTATCCTCCCCACAAACGAATTATCGCAGTCAAAGCTCCACAGCCTATACCGAATATTATCTTGCCTTTGGTAGTACAGGGAGTTGTTACATAATCTGTCGCCATAAAGAATACAGCCAGGATAAGACCGCCCGCAAGCAGATGATAAAGGACATCGCCCGTAAACAAACCATCCTTGCCGCCAAATACGAACACCAAAGCTGCAAATGTTATAAGATAGCTTGCAGGAATTTTTAAATCAATAACTCGTCTTACAAGCAAATACAAAGCTCCAAGTAAAAGGATAGGAGTGCAAACCTCGCCTATACAGCCGCCAATATTTCCTATAAACATATCCATATATTGAGGGAACTCGCCACCGTTTTCAAGCACACCAAGAGGAGTAGCGGATGATACCGCATCAATGCCTCCAAACACAGGCGTATTGCTGAAAGGTGCAACCCAGGTTGTCATTGGCTTTGCCCATGAGGTAAGCAAAAATGCACGTGCCGCAAGTGCAGGGTTCATAAAGTTATGACCCAGTCCGCCAAAGAACTGCTTCACGATTATTATTGCAAACACAGCACCTAACGCCGCCATCCAATAAGGTATTATGACGGGTAAATTAAGTGCCAGCAAAAGTCCGGTAATTGCTGCACTGAAGTCCCCTATTGTTGATTCCTTTTTAAGTATCAGGCACCAGAGATATTCAGCAAGTACTGAAACACCTACACAAACTATAGCAAGTACGGCAGCACGAAACCCAAAGATAATCACCCCTGCAATAAGCGAAGGAATAAGTGCAATTATAACATCCAGCATAATTCCGCTTGTTGTTTTTTCGCTGCGTATATGAGGTGACTCACTTACAAACAGTTTTTCTTTTATGTTTTCGATTGCCATTATTTTTTCGCCTCCCTGAGTTTCATCTTGCCTGTTCTAATATATCCAAGAGGATTTTGCTCTGCAGGACAAACATATGTACATGAACCACACTGTACACAAGCCATTACATTAAGCTTTTCAAGCTTTTCTGTGTCGTTTAGTAAAGTCGCTTCTTTCAAAGCATAAGGAAGTAAATTCATCGGGCATCCTGATACGCATCTTCCGCATCTTAAGCAGTTTGTTTCCACCATTTTGGGAAGTGCATCCTCACTGAACACGGTAAGAGCGGAAGAACCTTTGATTACAGGTACATCAAGTGAGCTGAGTGCAAGACCCATCATAGGTCCGCCCATAATAGCCTTTGCCGCTGTTTTTGTAAATCCGCCACAAACCTCAGCAAGATGCCCAAAACTCGTTCCAATCGGCACCCTCAGGTTTTGAGGCTCTGCTACGCAGTCTCCACTTACGGTAACAATTCTTTTTGTCAAGGGGGAACCGTCAAGAACAGCTCTTGCTATTGCAGCACAGGAGTCTATGTTGTTTACAACCACTCCTACATCAAGCGGAAGTTTTCCATTGGGAACACTTTTGCCGGTTACCGCCTTTATAAGGTGCTTTTCTGAGCCTTGCGGATATTTTGTCTTAACCACAACAATATTGATTTTTACATCAGTTTCACGATTTGCAGCATCGGTCATTGCCTTTATCGCATCTGGTTTGTTATTTTCAATAGCAATATATCCTTCACTAAGGCCAAACACCTTCATCGTAAGTTTAAGACCATTTATAATTTCTTCTGTTGATTCCAGCATTTCACGATGGTCGGATGTAAGATAAGGCTCACATTCCGCACCGTTTATTATAATGTGCTCAACCTTTTTGCCCTCCGGAGGCATAAGCTTTACGTGTGTAGGGAATGCAGCTCCTCCCATACCTACGATACCTGCTTCACGCACGATATCCGCAATATCTTTGGGCGATACTTCATCAAAGGTATATTTCTTCATATCATTACAAACTTCATTAAGTCCGTCATTTTCAATAACCACAGACATAACCATCGCTCCCGACGGATGAAGTCTTGGCTCAATTGCCGCAACTGTTCCAGAAACGGATGAATGAACATTTGCTGAAACAAATCCATCTGCATTAGCAATTTTCTGTCCCAAAAGAACTCTGTCGCCGACCTCTACACAAGGCACAGCAGGCGCACCGATATGCTGAGACAAGGGAAATACCATCGTCTTTGGTGCTGTTATATCGATTATTTCATTTCTGCAAGTATTTTCCTTGCAATCGTCCAGATGTATTCCTCCGGCAAAGGTATAAATCTTTGGTTTTCCCAAAGCACCTCTAAGCCAATTAAAATTCAGGTTTTTAAAGCTCATTTTTTGCACCATCCTTTATTTACTGCTACGTTTTTTTGACAATCCTCTTAAATCATTACCCATTGTTTGCATAAGCTGATAATGTCCGGTAAATCTTGAGGTTATCCTTTGGCTGTAAAGTTCAGAAAGCTCTTCAAATCCAAGGTTTGTGGAAATAACTGTGCTTTTGCCTGAAATTATTCTGGAATTTATAATATCAAATAGCGATGTCAATGTAAACTGAGTTGTAAACTCTGTTCCTAAATCATCAATAATAAGCAAATCTACATCATATATGTACTTTACAAGCTCAGCTGCATCCTCTTCCCCTTTTGAAAACCTTGCATTCTCAAAGATTTCAAAAAGACGGAACGCTGTCTGATAATAAACCGTCTTTCCCCGTTCGAGTGCACGGTTACCTATACAGCTTGTAATGTAGGTTTTGCCTGTACCTGCATTGCCCATAATCAAAAAGTTGTCGTGAGTCTGGTCAAAGGTTTCAGCAAAGCTGCTTGCTTTGTCGCACAACTTTTGCATAACTTTAAGCGTTGTTCCCGAGCCATCCCCTTGATTTGCAAAGAGAGAAAAATCAAATTTATCAAAAACCTGCTCACGCATATATTCCGTGAGGTTTGAGTTCTCTCCGATATGCTTCACAATCAGGCTTTTAAGGCACTCACAACGTCTGCCATCGATAAACCCTGTGTCACGACACTTGGCGCATGAATAAATGTCATCAATATAATCCTCGGAGAACCCATTCTCTGTCAAAAGTTCTGCCTTTTGCCTCTGCAGGTCCTGTATTGATTTTTTTACATCCTCAAAGCTGTCACAGCGTTTCAGAACGCATTCCAGAAGCCTGGTTCCCTGCTTCATAAGATTTGTTTCTATTTCAGCAAGCTTTGGCGCTTTAAGCAAAACCTCGCTGTGTCTTACGCTTTGCTTTCCCCTGTTTATTCTGCGAATTTCCTCAAGCTCTCTGCTTGCAAGAGTATAAGCCGATTCCATAATTCACTTTTCTCCTTTCATTATTCCGCAAGCATATCCTGAAGAATTTGCTCGGAAAATTTAGAGTAGTCAGGTTTGTTTGTATCATTATATAAAAACTTGTTTCCTTTAGCGTTCTTTTTTTCTTTACTCGGTGCTGTTTTCAGCTTAAACAAGGTTTCCTTCTCATTTACCTCATCAACCGTCTTTAAACCTTCTTCGTCCCAGCTTAATACTATTTTATTCATATACGCCCAGCTCAGCTTGCCCGTTGCTGCAACTGTTCTGTCATAAGCCTCAGCAATCAGCTCAGATGGGATATCCTTCTCAAAAGTCCACAGTTTTATATATTTTTTCTCGGTAGCTGTGAGTGCACGGTCATATATTCCAAGGATACCTCTCACTTTGCCCTCGTTTGAAAGCTTAAGCTCAATTTCTTTTATATACTCCTCAGCACTTTCATATGTATCTATTCCCTTTTCAGCCCAGTCGATAGCAACTGTCTCAAGATAGCGTTTACCCGTTTTACCGCGGCTTGCCGCAAACGACAGCATCATAATCACAACTTCAACGGGAAGTCCCAGCCAATCTACGAAAGAAAAAATCAGTTCAAAATCTGACGGACTTAATATCTTGTCAAGAATCCGCTCCGCTTCCTTAAACAGATTGTCTATATCCTTGTTGACGGATGCCACAGCGTCAATCTCGGCAGAATTGTAAGACGGTCTTGCTCGTAAAGTCTTTCTTGCCCCATTTTCATTAAAAGAGCATTCCTTGTGTTCGCCAGCATCATCACAAATGACATATCCTTTATCCTGCCGCTCAAGCTCCCCTGCAGTTACCCAGAAATCCAATGCGTTCTCCACGCTGTCCTCTGTCTTGTCCAGCTTTCTGGCAAGCTCCTTTGCAGACGGAATTTTTTTATCCTTTTCCCATATATACAATATAAATAGGTAGATTTGCAAATATTCTGCTTTTGCAAACCGCCCCCACTTTTCCATAAAATCAAACTTAATTCTAAATGTATCAGACATTTCTTTTTCCTTTTCTATCTTTCACTTGCTATTTCCCAACACAAAAACGCTTGAACACTTCCTCTATAATTTCTTCCTGAACAGTTGCACCCGTTACCTCTCCCAAAGCGGCAATCAAATCTTCCAGGTCCACATACAAAAGGTCAGGCGTCATGCCCTGCTTTACACAAGACATCATATTTATGGCTATATCACGTGCTTTTATTAAGGAAGCTTTTTGTCGCTCATTAGAAATGAACACATCGTCCTTTGAAATCTCTCCTGACATAAAAAGTCTTGCTATAAGTTCCTCAAGCGCTTCTATTCCCGATGCATCACTGTTTTTCGGAATAGCTGTGGGTATAATGCTCTCACTGCTTATTCCAAGCCTTTCAGCATAATAGTCTACATTACAGCAGACCACCTTGTCAGTCTTATTTAATATAACTATTACATTTTTGCCTTTTGTATGTTCAAAAATTTCTAAATCCTCTTTTGATATATCCTCAGATGCGTCAAGAACAAACAAACAAAGGTCTGCAAATTTAACGCTTTCCTTTGCTCTTTCAATCCCAATTTGCTCAACCTCATTTTCACTCTCGCGGATTCCTGCTGTGTCAATCAATTTCAGGGCAATCCCCTTTATTGTCACATATTCCTCCACGGTGTCACGGGTAGTGCCTGGTATATCGGTCACTATCGCACGACTGCTTCGGCTGAGAGCGTTAAGAAGAGACGATTTCCCCACATTTGGTCTTCCGACTATGACAGTTTCAATCCCGTCACGCATAAGCTTTCCCTTTTCAAATCCCTGCAAAAGCTCGTCAATACCATTATAAATTTCTTCAATTCGCTCGGTCATTTCGCCCTCAGAAAGCTCGTCCACTTCATCAGGATAATCTGCAACAGCTGAAAGGTGTGCACCGAATAAAACTGCATTTTCACGGATTTTCTCCACCTTTTCGGAGAGTTTTCCCGAAAGCACCTTTACTGCATTTTCCTGCCCCAAAGCTGAGTTTGAATGTATAATATCAATGACAGCTTCTGCTTTAAGCAGGTCGGTTTTGCCATTCATAAAGCTACGTCTTGTAAATTCGCCTGCCTCTGCCTGACGTGCACCACATCTGAAAAGTTCCTCAAGTATTGCAGTTGCAACAACATATCCGCCATGGCAGTTTATTTCGACAACAGTTTCGCCTGTATAAGAGTGCGGGGCACGCATAACCGCAACCAAAGCTTCGTCCAAAGCCACACCATCTGACAATCTTTTAATATCCGCCAGCATAAGTCTGTGACTTTCTGTCTCGCACAAGGACTTACCGTTTTTGGGGAAGACTATTTTTGCCGCACATTCAAGTGCTTCCTCTCCGCTTATCCTGATTATGGCAATTCCGCCCATGCCAACGGGTGTAGCAATCGCAGCAATTGTATCAAAAATTTTCATAAGGCAATTTATCAGCCCTTCTTAATATTTGTTATAATTTCCTTTATTGTCTTGTCAAGCTCGGCGTCTGTCGCAATGTCGGCAGCTATCTTATTTATATTATGCATAGCAGTTGTGTGGTCACGTCCGCCAAACTCCTCCCCGATTTTGGGGAATGTAAGGTCAAGTAGCTCGCGGCAGATATACATTCCCACCTGCCTTGGAAGAGCAACCTCCTTTGAGCGCTTCTTGGAAACCAGTGAGCCTTTTGAAAGACGATAATACTTTTCAACCTCGTCTATTATGTTCATAGCGGTAATATTGCGCTTGGGCTGAATATCAATTATCTCCTTAAGAGCCATTGACGCAAGCTCCATTGAAATCTCATTTGTTCTTTTTATTCCCGCATATACCAAGATACGCTTTACCGCACCTTCAAGGTCGCGGACATTTGATTTTATGCTGTCTGCAATAAACTCCACGATTTCCTCATCAACCGACAGATACTCGCTTTGAATTTTGTTTTTAAGTATCGCCATACGGGTTTCATAATCAGGCGGCTGTATATCCGCCAAAAGACCGCTGTTGAATCTGGTTTTAAGCCTTTCCTCAAGCTGAGGTATTTCAGATGGCAAACGGTCACAGGTAAGGACTATTTGTTTACCTTTTTCGTAAAGCTCGTTAAAGGTATGGAAGAATTCTTCCTGTGCAAGTTCTTTATTTGCGAAGAACTGCACATCATCAATCAGCAGAAGGTCAACACGTCTGTATTTGTTTCTGAAAGCCTGATTGGTTTTTTCACGTATTGCGGTAACCAGCTCATATGTAAACTTTTCACTTGTTGTATATAAAACCTTCTTTTTGGGATAATTCTCACGGTAATAGTTACCTATCGCCTGCATAAGATGAGTCTTGCCAAGGCCGCTTCCGCCATAAAGGAACAATGGATTGTAGGTTTTTGCAGGACGTTCGGATGCAGCAAGTGCGGCAACATAAGCGAGGTTATTATTATTACCCACAACGAATGAAGAAAATGTGTATTTTGAATTAAGCGTATTTTCAACAGTGATAGGGTCAACTGTTCCGACTGCAGCCGCGTCCTCATCATCTACCTTAACCTCAATGCTGAATTTCTGGGAAGTCACCGCCTCCAAACAGCTTTCAATGAGAGAAAAATACTTGGTCATTATCATATTTTTGTTTACCGAAAAAGGCACCTTGAGAGTAATCTTATCCTCATCAATTGCCTCGGGGAGTATAGGTTTTATCCAGGAATCATAGGAGACTTTTGTAATCTCTTTCGCAAGCTCCTCTGTAACCTTTGTCCAAATTCTCTTAAGTTCCTCCAAGCTAAAAAGCTCCTTTCAATATATACTACAGACAATACTTCTATAATAATAGCAAACTTTTTTATATTTTTCAATAACAAAAACCGCCAAAAACTTACCCGAATTTTTTCTAAAACTCCGAAAAACACAAAATGTAGTTCATATTATGTTAATTTGTTACAACATCTGCGATTTTTCGATTGAAAAAAATTTTTAAAATTTTTTCATTCCACAAAGTATTGACAATCCTTGTTTCTTGTGCTAAAATAGGTAGTGCTGTTTTGCAGATTAGTATTAAATTTCATTATTTATACAATTAGATTTTATTTGATTTGGAGGGATATCGATGCTTAGAACATTTCAACCTAAAAAAAGACACAGAGCCAAAGAGCATGGTTTCAGAAAAAGAATGTCAACCAGAAACGGTCGCAAGGTATTAGCGAGAAGAAGACTTAAAGGCAGAAAAAGATTGTCAGCCTAAAGACGCCTTTGTGCGTCTTTTTGACTATTTAAGCAATTTTCTGTTACGGGTGCTCCGTACCTGATAGGGAGGGCTAAGGAATGAAACCCACCGCCGAAAAACCGAATACTCTCAACTTAAATGCACAATTCACCAGACTTTATAAATCGGGTGCTTCGTGTGTGCGTCCCACGCTGGTACTGTATGCCCGCAAGAACGGGCTTACGCGCAACAGATGGGGCATCACGGTCAGCAAAAAAATTGGCAAGGCTCATCTTCGCAATCGTGCAAAACGCAGATTGCGAGCACTCGCCAGAGAAAATTCTGATATTCTTAAAACAGGATATGACTTTGTGCTTGTTGCACGCAGTCGTACTGTTACAGGGGAATATTCAGCTTTGATGCGTGATTTTGAGATAGCTGCTGAAAGGGTTGGGGTGAAAAAAGATGACTGATTATATTTCGAGATTTTTTATTTGGCTTGTGAATATATACCGTCGGTTTATTTCGCCACTTTTTCCCCCATGTTGTCGGTTTTATCCCACATGTTCGGAATATGCAATTCTTGCCATAAAAAAATATGGCCCTTTTTGCGGCATAATCAAAGCCGCATGGAGAATTCTTCGCTGTAACCCTTTTTCAAAGGGCGGTGTGGATTTTCCGTAAAATACTGTCAGATAAAGGGAGGTCTTTTTTATGACCTATATTATGATTGCCCTTGGTTGGATACTTAATCTTTTTTATCAAATAATCGGGAACTATGGTTTTTCAATTATTTTGTTCACGATTTTTATTAAGCTTGCGCTTCTTCCACTTGACTTAAAACAAAAAAAGTCAATGG
>JAZNMD010000169.1:0-7528 GCA_045579385.1 Clostridia bacterium | reverse complement strand
TTTCAGTTTGCGATATTTCGCAAACCATTATGAAAACTTTGTTTTCATAAACCGACATTATTGCAATCATAAGATACATTCATTATAAATAATGGGGAAAAAATATGGATAGAGATATTTTAAAAAAAGGGTTATTGGAATACGGTTTTAATCTTTCAGAAAAAGAGGAGAATAGATTGAATAAATATTCTCGTCTTTTAGTTGAATGGAATGAAAAAATAAATCTTACTTCGATAGTTGACCCTGAAGGCATTTCAATAAAACACTTTCTGGATAGCATTGTTCCCATTTTTAAAATTGATATTAAAAAAGAATCAAAAATGATTGATGTGGGAACGGGTGCCGGGTTCCCCGGGATACCGATAAAAATAATCCGTGATGATTTAGATGTAACATATCTTGATTCCTTAAATAAAAGAATAAATTTTTTAAAGATTGTTAAAGATGAATTAGGTCTTGAAAAAGCTTCGTTTATTCATATGAGGGCAGAGGAGGCAGGAAAGGACAAGCTTCTTCGTGAAAAATTTGATATTGCAGTTTCAAGAGCGGTTGCTCCTCTTAAAATTCTGGCGGAATATTCTCTCCCGCTTGTCAAAGTTGGTGGAATTTTTGCTGCTTTTAAGTCTTTTGATATTGAGAATGAATTAAATGAAGCAAAAAGTATGATAGGAAATTTAGGCGGAAAAGTAATAAAGGTGGAGGAAGTAAAAATTCCCTGCAGTGATATTTTAAGAAAAATTGTTGTAATTGAAAAAATAAAGGAAACACCAAAAAATTTTCCACGAAGAGTTATAAAAAAGTAAAAGGGATGTTAAAATTGTCCAGACCGCAAAAAGACGGAAAAATCAAAGAATATCCCTTGTAAAATGGTAATAAATAAATGTTGAAAAGCCGCATTATTATGCGGCTTTTCTTATTTTATAGTCTTTTTGCTACGCACAAACCTCGCCTCTCGGTGTACACAAAAGTACACCTTCGGGTTCCCAAAAGGCTTACTTTTGGCTCAGTTTGTGTATTCTGAATCAATTTTACCTATCCCTTAATAGATGGCTGTTTAAAAAACAGTTTTTAAACAGCCATTTTTATTTTACATATCATCAAAATTTTGCAAATCGTTAAGTTCTTCAACTGTCAGCTCTCTGAACTGTCCGACTTCAAGGGTCGGGTCAAGAGAAAGATTTTTCATTTTTATTCTTTTTAAAAAAACAACCTTGTTTGAAACCGCTTCAACCATCCTTTTAACCTGATGGAATTTTCCCTCGCAAATAACAATTTCCACCCCAAACGGGTCATTTTCGTCTGCCGGGTAAATTTCAGCAGGGAGAGTCTTAAAGTCTTCAAGATCTATACCTTCTTTAAAAGCTTTTACATAATCTTCTTTAAAAGGTTTTTCAAGCTGTGCAAGGTAGGTTTTTTTGACGTGCTTTTTCGGGGAAAGGAGGTTGTGGCTGAGTTCCCCGTCGTTTGTAAGGAGTAAAAGACCTTCGGTATCAATGTCAAGACGCCCTACGGGAAAGGGGTTGAATCTTTTAACTTCCTCTGGCAGAAGGTCAATAACTGTCGGAAGCTTTTTATCAAACGTTGCGGATATATAACCAGATGGCTTATTCATCATAATATAAACAAATTTTTTATAAAGAACCCTTTGTCCATTTACAAAAACATTTGCTGTTTCGGGGTCAATATGAAGTTCAGGGGTTATTTTTGTTTGACCCTCAACTGAAACTGAACCTGATTTTATTAACTTTTTTACTTCGGTGCGGGTTCCGAATCCGCAATCTGCTAAAAGCTTGTCAAGACGCATAAATTCACATCCTTTTTGAAAGGGTATTTTTTCACATTTAATTACATATATTAGAACTAATGACTTTTTAAGGGGGATTTAAGATGAAAGCTCTTTTTTATAAAAACCGCTATTTTCTGGGAATACTGATTTTTGCTCTCATCCTGATGGTTCTTATTTTCGGGGTTTTCAGTGTTGATGATTCAACTAACAGAATGATTGTTGAATATGTTCAGAATTTAGGCTGGGAAATAGACCCATCCCCCACAGAAATTTCACATATTGTAATTCCCGAAAAGTTTGACGAGGTGTATGAAGCTTACAACCAGGTGCAAAAGGCGTCGGGATTTAATCTTGAAAATTTTCGGGGGAAAAGAGTAATCCGATACACTTATAATCTTAAAAATCATCAAGCCTCGCCTGATGAAAAGGTGGTCCTTGGAATTATAGTTTATGAAAGCCGCATAATCGCAGGGGAAATATCTTCCGTAAGCTCAAACGGATTTATGCACGGAATCACAGAAACCTCAAAAATGATGAATTAACCAATTTCCTTTATTGTAGCACAAATCTTAATATTACGCCATACTTTTTCTTGACTTTTTTCACGGGAAATAGTAAAATAAAAGATGATTATATTGGGTTATTATATTCACAATATACTAAACGAAAAAACGGAGGTTTTTAACGTGAAAATAGAAACAAAATGTATACAGTCGGGATATTCTCCGGAAAATGGCGAAGCAAGAGTTTTGCCTATTTATCAAAGTACAACATGGAGATATGGCTCAACCGAGCAGATGGGAAAACTTTTTGACCTTGAAGAAAGCGGTTATTTTTACACACGTCTTGCAAATCCCACAAATGATGCTGTTGCGGCAAAAATTGCGGAGCTTGAGGGCGGCGTTGCAGCAATGCTTACATCTTCCGGACAAGCAGCTTGCTTTTATTCAATTTTTAATATATGCCAGGCAGGCGACCACTTTGTTTGTTCGTCAACCGTATATGGTGGAACATTCAACCTTTTTGGTGTAACTCTTAAAAAGATGGGGATTGACGTTACTTTTGTTGACCCTGATTCAGATGAGGAAACTTTAAATAATGCTTTCCGCGAAAACACAAAAGCAATGTTCGGCGAAACAATTGCAAATCCTGCACTGGTTGTTCTGGATATTGAAAAGTGGGCAAATGTTGCTCACAAACACGGTGTTCCTCTTATTATAGATAACACTTTTGCAACACCGATTAACTGCAGACCCTTCGAGTGGGGTGCGGATATTGTTGTTCATTCCACAACAAAGTATATGGACGGACACGCAACATCGGTTGGCGGAGCAATTGTGGACAGCGGAAATTTTGATTGGGAAAAAAGTGGAAAATACCCGGGTCTTACAACACCGGATGCATCATATCACGGGATTACATACACCGAAAAGTTCGGTAAAGCGGCATATATAACAAAGCTGACCGCACAGGTAATGCGTGACCTTGGTTCAATTCCATCGCCCCATAATGCATTTTTGCTTAATATAGGGATTGAGACACTTCATCTAAGAATGGAGCGTCATTGCAGCAATGCTCAGGCGGTTGCGGAATTTTTGGAAAAGGATGACAGGATTTCCTGGGTTAAGTATTGCGGACTTAAAGGGGACAAATACCACGAGCTTGCAGAAAAGTATCTCCCCAATGGTTCGTGCGGGGTAATATCCTTTGGCGTTAAGGGCGGCAGAGAAGCAGCGGTTCAGTTTATGGACGGATTAAGACTTGCGGCAATTGTTACTCACGTTGCGGATGCAAGAACTTCGGTGCTTCATCCTGCAAGCCACACACACAGACAGTTAAATGATGAGGAGCTTGAGGCAGCAGGTGTTACACCGGATTTAATCAGATTTTCGGTGGGTATCGAAAATGTTGATGACATTATTGATGACATAAAACAGGCTCTTGACAAGGTAAAAAAGTAAAAGCGTGAAGAAAGGAAAATAATTAATTATGGCTGACATAATAAAGCCGGAGGGGTATCATTCAATTCTCGGCGTAAGAGATACGCAGGTTGCAATCAAATCAACAAAGGATTATTTTGAAAACAATCTGGCACGGGAGCTTAAGCTGACCCGTGTTTCAGCACCTCTTTTTGTTGACTCTGAATCGGGACTTAATGATGACCTTAACGGCATAGAAAGGGCGGTTTCCTTTGATGTAAGGGAAACGGGAAGAGTTCTTCAGATAGTACACTCCCTTGCAAAATGGAAGAGGCTGGCTCTTCGTGATTACGGGTTTGCCTGCGATGAGGGGCTTTATACCGATATGAACGCAATCCGTCGTGACGAGGACACAGACAATATACATTCGATTTACGTTGACCAGTGGGACTGGGAAAAGGTAATAGACAAGGATAGCCGAAACGTTTCCACCCTTAAGCATATTGTAAAAAAGATTTTTTCTGTTTTCAAAATGACAGAAAAGTTTATTTCTTCAATGTATCCTCAGCTTGAGGAGAGACTTCCTGAAGAGATAACCTTTATCACAACTCAAAAGCTTGAGGAAATGTACCCTGATCTTACTCCAAAGGAGAGGGAACTTGAAATAGTAAGAAAACACGGTGCAGTGTTTATAATGCAGATTGGTGCAACGCTTGCATCAGGGCAGAAGCATGACGGAAGAGCACCGGATTACGACGATTGGGAGCTTAACGGAGACATTGTTTTTTATGATTCAATTCTGGATATCCCGTTTGAAGTTTCCAGTATGGGCATACGTGTTTCGGAGGAATCGTTAAAACGTCAGCTGAAAGAAGCAGGCTGTGAAGAAAGAGCGGCACTTCCTTTCCACAAGGAGCTTCTTGCAGGCAGACTTCCGTACACAATTGGTGGTGGAATAGGGCAGTCAAGAATTTGTATGTTCCTTTTGCACAAGGCTCATATCGGCGAGGTTCAGGCATCTGCCTGGCCGGCAGAAATGTATGAGGAATGTAAGGAAAGCGGAATTATATTACTTTAATAAAAAATATATACCAAGGAGTTTTTAAAAATGAAAAAAATAATTTCTTTAATTATGGTAAGTCTTTTGGTCTTTTCAGTTTCTGCTTTTGCGGCAGATTTTAAGGATATGCCAAACGACTGGTCAACAAGTGCTCTTGAGGCAGCGGTTAAAAATGGTCTTCTGACAGGCTCAGACGGATACATAAAGGCTTCCGACAATATGACAAGAGCAGAAATGGCGGCTATTATGGTAAGAGCCTGCGGTGCAACCAAGGAAGCTGATATTTCAGCATTCAAGGATGTGAAAGAAAGTGACTGGTTCTATTCATCAATGGCAAAGGCTGTTGCCATGGGTGCTTTCAAGGGTTCTAACGGAAAACTCAGCCCACAAAACCCTATCACTCGTCAGGAAGCATTTTTGGTTCTTTCCCGTGTGTTTGGTCTTGATACCAATATTGACCTTTCAAATGATGATAAGCTTGCTGGTTTTAAGGATGGAAATAAGGTTGCAGACTGGGCAAAAAATGGCGTAGGTGCAATCACAGCAAGAGGATATGTTGCAGGAAATGACGGATACATCAAGCCTCTTGACAACATCTCCCGTGCAGAGTTTGCGGTTGTTATGGACAGACTTGTTAAATACTACATTGATTCTCCTGATGCTGAAATTCCAACAGACGGAAATGTTATGATAAGATGTGCAATTGAAAAAATTGCAGGTCTCAAGACAGATAAAATGGTAATCCTGGGCGATGCAGTAGGCGACGCAAACGTAAGGATAGAGGGCGCGGATATGGATGGTAAGCTTTCAATAAGAGGCGGCAAAAACGTAAGCCTTGACGGAGCTTTTGAGGATGTTTCAATTCTTTGTGCCGGCATAAAGGCAAGCGGCGATGTTTCAAAGATGGGGAAGGTTTATCTTTGCAAAGACAGTAACTTTGCAATAATTCCGGGACTTGAATAATAATGGAAAACAAGGATAAAGAGGCTCTTTTTGAAGGGAAGTATATGATTGCAGGGGTTAAAGCCCGGATGCTTCTCAAAGAGGGCGGCAAAACAAAGATGCAGGCAGAGGGATACAGCTGTGATTTTTCGGAAGACGAGGAGCTTTTCATCAGCATACCTGAAGAATTTTTGCAAGAGCAACACAAAAAGTATCCCCATTTAAGCGTTGATGAATGTGAATATATGTGGACGGGCGAGCTTTTTTACAATGGAGTAATTGAGCTTGGCGGGTTTATGCTTCACGCCTCGGCGGTGGTGTATGAGGGAAAGGGTTATCTTTTTTCAGCGCCAAGCGGAACGGGGAAGTCTACACACACACAGCTTTGGTTAAAAGCTTTTGGCGAGGAGAACGCCTATATTTTAAATGACGATAAACCGCTTATCCGTATTGAAGACGGGGGAGTTATGGTTTATGGCACTCCGTGGAGCGGGAAAACAGACTTTAATAAAAATACTGGTGTTCCCGTGCAGGGGATTTGTTTTCTTTCCCGGTCAGAAGAAAACCGGATAAAAAGGCTGGATAAAAAGTCGGCAGTTTTTCACGTTCTTAATCAGACAATAAGACCAAACAAGGAAGAATCAATGGAGATTCTTCTTGGACATATAGACGCACTTATCTCGAAGACTGCGGTTTATGAAATGGGCTGCAATATGTCTCCTGATGCGGCGTTTACTTCGTATAATGAAATGTCAAAGGATGAGAAGATATGAAAATCAAGGAAGGCTTTATGCTTCGCACAGTGGCAGGGCAGAATGTAGTTGTTCCTGTTGGTGCGGCAACACTTAATTTTAACGGAATGCTCAGCTTTAATGACAGCGGTGCATATCTTTGGAAGTTGCTTTCAGAGGACCGTTCCGATGACGAGTTGGTTGCGGCTTTGTGTGAAGAATATGAGGTTGAAAAGGAAACGGCGGCAAATGATGTGTCGGCGTTTGTAAAAAAGCTTAAAGAGGCACAGCTGCTTTATGAGTAAAATTCCCGAAAAAAGAGTTGAAACAAAGCTTGAGGCGCTTATGCCCGTTATTTCTGAAAGGCTGGAAGCAGGTGGACAGGTAACGTTCAGCCCGTGGGGAGTAAGTATGCTTCCGCTTTTGGCTCCGGGGCGTGACAGCGTTACCCTTGAAAAGCCAAACAGAGCTTTTTTAAAAAATGATATGATTTTTTACAGGCGGGCAAACGGGCAGTTTGTTCTGCACAGGATAGAAAGGGTTAAAACGGACGGAATGCTTGTTCTGCGTGGCGACAACCAATGGTACAAGGAGTCGGTAAATCCGATTAATGTTCTGGGGATTGTGGTTGAGTTTACCCGAAAGGGGAAAGTGAGCAAGTGCCGGGGTTTTAAGTATGCCTTTTATGTAAATGTCATCAGGTATATTCACAGATTTGGCATTTTTATAAGGCTTGCCACAGGTAAGATAAAAAGACTGATTAAAATAGAACGTTAAAACGGGCAGAAGCAACAAGAAAATAAATATCCCCCCGTATAACGCGGGGGGGTATTTCATTTTCGGGCATAGCCCTAATACTACTGGTTGCGCACAAGTGCGCTTTTTTATTGGCCTGCCAGCCATGCAACTGTTACCTGCTACCCATAAATGGGTTGTTTCTTCGCAGGCGTCCCCTTGAGGGCGCTGATTGCCGGTGGCAATCGTTTAGCGCTGCCCGAGGCGAGAGCCGAGACAGCTGTCGAGCAAGGCGAGACTGATGAGGTGTTTATTATATACAGTCTTTCAGTATCTACATTGCCACCTCATCCGA
>JAZNMD010000168.1:0-2915 GCA_045579385.1 Clostridia bacterium | reverse complement strand
TCGGGGTTCCGGTAGTGGGTATCTCTACCTCGTTTGAGCCAGCATCTTCACTCTGCCCGCTGCTGGAGGGGGTGCTTTCTGTGGCCTGTTTTTCTTCGCCGCCCTGATCCTCGGTCTGGGATGCGCCCGGGTTATCCTTGTCGGGATCGGTGGTGTTGTTATCTCCGCAAGCTGCGAGAGAGAAGATCATCATACCTACGAGAAGTAGTGCCAATAATTTTTTCATTGTAATTTCCTCCTTTAAATCAAAATCCTAATTAATCCTTAAAGCTCATCGGCTTTTTGGGCTCGGGCTTTATGTAATCGTAGCCACCTGTGGGACCGTTTTATTTAAGTATCTTATACTTCCCGATAACGGGCAGCTCCTTGGCCTTTCCGCCGAGTGCATTTACTATGCCGATTACCGAAAGCACCGTTATGGCAAGACCTGCAATCGGGGCAATAATCCAGCCGATAATGGGAACAGCCGCTATTACGGATGAAAGTATTGCTCCGATGAAAAGCACAAGCCCCTGATTTGTATGGAATTTTGCAAAGGGAGAGTCCTTTGCAGCAAGAAGAGGAATAAGGAAAATTATGTAAGCAAGAACTGCCATAATTTTGTTCTTTTCAATATCCTCGGGTGAATAATCTGCAGTCGTGTCCGCAGTATTGTTAAGCTCGGTGAGCTTTGCGGAAATATCCTGCTGAGGGGCGGAAGCCTGCTCGGTTGGTGCTTCTAAGGGTGCACCGCAGGATGTGCAGTGAGTTAAACCGTCTTCTACCTGTGCGTTACATTGTTTACAAATTAACATTATTTTTTCCTCCTTTTATTTAAAATTTAAACAGATCCTTCAGACCTACCTGTTTTTTAGGTTCAGGCTTTACATAATCATATCCGCCCGTGGGCTCGTCAATATTAAAATAAATATTCGGGCAGTCGGGGTCACCCTCAAAGCAGTGCTCTGTATCTGCGTGATAGCATACTCCGTTCACCCTTTTGTAAAGGTGTGCAATGTTCGGGTACTGTCCTGCCTGAATAAAGCCGTTCTGCACAAGTGCTTTTCTGTACTGTGCAACAGCCTGCTCGGCTGCAAAGCGGTTACCCTCGAAATCGGCAGAAAATCTGATATAACCATCCATATCCTCTATGCAGTAATTTTTCCCTCCGCAATTCCATTTGGGATACTGCGGAAGCTTTGTATCCCATTCTGCTATTACAGCGCCGTTGCGGTCAGCCTGGGCCTGCTCCTCGGCGATTGCAGCAGGAAGCTTTGCTCCGCAGGCATCGCAAAATTTGGCTCCCACGGGATTTTGCTTGTTACATTCCGTGCAGACAGCTCCTTCGGAGACGGTCGTTTCCGGAAGCTTTGTACCGCAGGAAGGGCAGAAGGTCTTTTCTTTATCCGACGGTTGATTGCAGTTCGGACACACTTTGATATTTTTGCTCATCTCAGTTGCATAGCCCTGTGCAGCTCTTTCGAGGTTTGCAAAGGCTCCCTCAAGGCCGGAAGCTATCTGTGCTTTCGGCCGACTGTTATGCTGAGCCGCATTGTCAAAATGCTGAGCTGCCTTGTTTGCAAGCTCTGTTGCAGTTGGCTCAACAGCCTTGGTGATCGCCTGTCCCACCGCCTTGCCTATGCCTTCACTTACGCCACGTCTGATGGCTCTTTCTAAAAATCCCATAATGCTTCCTCCTTTATATGTCTTTGTATTTTATTAACAGCTGTCGTCTGCTGTTGATTTTAAGCTTTTTATATATATTTTTACAATGAAAATGTACGGAAGAATGTGTAATAAACAATTCATTGGCTATCTGTGCCTGCGTTTTGTCGGTAAGCAGCTGAGCAAAAACCTCAAGCTCACGTTTTGACAAGGCTTTCAGCTCAGGATAAGCTTCAAGCAGTCGCTTATGCTCGCTTTCTGCCAAAGCCATATACTCAAAATAGTTCAGTATTCCCATAAGCCACCTCCTTGAAAATATTATACTTTATCAAGCTAAAATTGTAACCTACCCGAAACAAGTGGATTAAACAAATATACTACCTGTTTGGGTAGTGTTTCTAACATATTATTGAAAAATTTAAAAATCTGATTTATAATATTAGCGGATAAATCTGTTAATGTAATTTGATTATATTGATTTTTTTACTCACTTTGTACCCCCCGTTCGGGGGGTTTTTAGGAAAAACTCACCCTTTTGGGTAGGTTTTATCAGAAAATTTTAGATTTTTACGTTTTGCGATTATTTCGGCAAAAAAAGGAAGGTGCACTTTATGAATCACCAAACTCTCATAGAAAACCAGAAAAAGAGGATAGAGCTTCCACTTTGGATGCTCGTCTGCTTCTCTATGTTCAGCTTTTGGCAGATGGGATTTATTTATTATTTCCTTGAACCGTCCTCGGCAGCGGACGGGAAAATCCCACTACCCATTAACATCGATTACGGTACCACACTGACAGCAGTTTGTTACATCCTGGGCATCCTTACGATGATATTTTTGCCGAAGATTATCGTGTGGATACAGCGGATCGCTACGGGTGTTGCGCTCGTTTCGGCAATCGCCTTTTTCCTCCCTCTGCCGGACGATATTCTGCGCCTTAACATTTACCTGCAGATCTTCTGCTGCTGTTTGATGATCGGCTTTGAGACCTTCCTTGTGGTCAACTGCTTTTCCGAGAAAAGCGGTGTCAAGTATCTGACCTTCGGCTACGGTATAGCGGTGTTCCTGATCGCTTTGGTTCAGAACGAGGTGATATCCATCCCGTTCTCTACATTCCGCTACGGAATGGTAGCGGCGCTTGTGCTTTTGTTTGTTTTCTTTCTCCGTATGCCTACGGGTAAGGAGCATTTGCCGCGGTTCGTGAAAAAGAGCGATGGCATTATCGCACCTAAAAAGATGATGTGGGGCACCTATCTTCTTATGTTCATTGTT
>JAZNMD010000167.1:0-10195 GCA_045579385.1 Clostridia bacterium | reverse complement strand
ATCAACGTTTTTGTATAAGCCTTTTGCCCATCTTTCGCTGTGCCCCATTTTACCTAATACTCTGCCATCTGGGGATGTTATACCTTCGATTGCAAAGGTTGATCCGTTGGGGTTGAACTGAATATCGTTTGTTGGGTTGCCGTCCAAATCAACATACTGGGTAAGAATTTGTCCGTTTACAGCCAATTCTTTTACAAGCTCGTCACTTGCCATAAATCTGCCTTCGCCATGAGAAATGGGAACAGTGTAAATTTCGCCAACTTCTGCATAGTTCATCCATGGAGATTTTGTAGATGCAATTCTTGTACGGACAAGCTTTGATTGGTGGCGTGAAATCGTGTTGTACGAAAGAGTTGGGCAATTTTCGTCTGTATCAATAATCTTTCCATAAGGTACAAGACCAAGCTTGATAAGTGCCTGGAAGCCGTTACAGATACCGCACATAAGACCATCACGCTTGTCAAGAAGTTCCATTGTAGCGTCCTTTATTTCAGGATTACGGAAGAACGCTGTGATAAACTTAGCCGAGCCATCAGGCTCATCGCCGCCGGAAAATCCACCCGGTATAAATACTATCTGTGACTCCTTGAGCGATTTTGCAAATAATTCAACCGATTCTGAAATACTCTTTGCGGAAAGATTATTAATTACAAAAATTTCAGGCTCAGCACCGGCATCACGCATAACCTTTGCTGTATCAAACTCGCAGTTCGTACCCGGGAACACAGGAATAAGAACCTTAGGTTTTGCAACCTTTATGTTTGGAGCAAGGTTAGCCTTACCCTCAAAGCTGAATGCAGGAATGTCTTTTTCTTCAAATTCAATATTGCACGGATAAATCTTTTCAAGCTTTTCTTCATACACCTTGCTTATCTGTTCAAGCTTTAAGCAATCTCCCGCGTAGCATATGGAAGCATCTTCCTTAGTGTAACCCAAAACCGTACCCACATTCTCGTCACAGTTGAGTTCAACAATAAATGCACCATAGCAGTAGTCAAACATATCATTTAAGGTTACCACATTGTCAAACTTAAAGCCTATCCCGTTACCCATTGCCATCTTCATTATGCCTTCTGCTATACCGCCATAGGTAGGTGTATATGCTGAAACCGCCTTGCCCTCATGAACAAGCTTTGTAACTGTTTTAAAGCAGTTAAGCAGGCTTTCGGTAACAGGAAGACCGTTTTTATCATATTCGGGTTTTATCAAAACAACCTTATGTTCTGCCTTTTTAAATTCAGGGGAAATGATATTCTTCACATCGTCTGTTGTAACAGCAAACGAAACAAGTGTCGGAGGAACATCAATATTTTCAAATGTACCGCTCATAGAATCCTTGCCACCGATTGCGGCTATCTCAAGGTTCTTTTGTGCATCCAAAGCACCAAGCAGAGCTGCCATTGGTTTGCCCCATCTTTTTGGATCTTTCTTTGGTTTTTCAAAATATTCCTGGAATGTAAGATAAACATCTTTAAACTCTGCACCTGTTGCAACAAGCTTTGAGGCAGATTCAACAACAGCAAGATATGCGCTGTGATAAGGACTCTTCTCTGCAATAAACGGATTATATCCCCAGGACATAACTGAGCAGGTATTTGTGTGCTGTTTTTCAACAGACACCTTGTTTACCATAGCCTGGATAGGAGTAAGCTGATACTTGCCGCCAAAAGGCATAAGAACAGTTCCTGCTCCGATTGTAGAGTCAAATCTCTCGGAAAGTCCACGTTTTGAACAAACATTCAAATCATCCGCAAGTGCCATAAACCCTTCCTTAAAGTTTGCAGGGATTTCCTTATCAAAGCTTTCGGGCTTCGCTGGAGCAATATCTATGTGCTTTTCAGCCCCGTTTGAATTAAGAAATTCACGAGAAATGTCAACTATTTTCTTGCCATTCCAATGCATAACAAGTCTTGGCAAGGCCTTTACGGTTGCAACAACTGTTGCTTCCAGATTTTCTGCCTTTGCAAGCTCTGCGAAGCGTTTGACATCTTTTTCTGCCACAACAACAGCCATTCTCTCCTGAGATTCACTGATTGCAAGTTCTGTACCATCAAGTCCGTCATACTTCTTTGGAACTTTATTAAGGTCAATTTCAAGTCCATCAGCAAGCTCACCGATAGCAACCGATACGCCGCCTGCGCCAAAGTCATTGCAACGCTTGATAAGCTGTGAAGCTTCGCGGTTTCTAAACAATCTCTGGAGCTTTCTTTCCTCAGGAGCGTTACCTTTTTGAACCTCTGCACCGCAAGATTCCAAAGATTCAACAGTATGTGATTTTGAAGAACCTGTAGCACCACCGCAGCCATCACGCCCTGTCTTCCCTCCAAGGAGGATAATGATGTCTCCATCTTCCGGGCATTCACGTCTTACATTTTCTTCAGGAGCAGCCGCAATAACTGCACCGATTTCCATTCTCTTTGCAGCATAACCATCGTGGTAAAGCTCGTCCACCTGACCTGTTGCAAGACCTATCTGGTTACCATATGAGCTGTATCCGTTTGCTGCACCGGTTACAATTTTTCTTTGAGGAAGTTTGCCCGCAATTGTCTCAGAAACGGGTTTTAACGGGTCAGCCGCACCGGTTACACGCATAGCAGCATACACATAAGAACGTCCTGACAACGGGTCACGGATTGCACCACCTATACAGGTTGCCGCACCACCGAATGGTTCGATTTCTGTTGGATGGTTGTGAGTTTCATTTTTAAACAAAAGCAGCCATTTTTCAAGTTTGCCTTCAACTTCGACATCAATTTTAACGGTACAAGCATTGATTTCTTCACTTTCGTCAAGCTTGTCAAGCTTTCCGTTCTTTCTTAAATATTTTGCAGCAATTGTACCTATATCCATAAGATTTACAGGTTTTGTTCTGCCGATTTCTTTTCTTGTTTCAATATATCTGTCATACGCCGACTGCAAAAGCTCATCTTCAAACTTTACGCTGTCAATTGTTGTAAGAAATGTAGTGTGACGACAATGGTCGGACCAATATGTATCAATCATACGGATTTCGGTAATCGTCGGGTCACGCTTTTCGTTTAAGAAATACTGCTGACAGAATTTAATGTCATCAATATCCATAGCAAGACCAAGGTCATCAATCATTTTCTGAAGACCTGCTTCATCCAAAGAACAAAAACCGTCAACGGTTCTAACCTCAGTCGGGATTTCATATTCAACCTTTAATGTTTCAAACTTGTCAAGGGTTGCTTCCCTTGCTTCAACCGGGTTGATTACATATTTTTTAATTTCAGAAACATCACTGTCCGTAAGGCTTCCGTACAGAAGATAAACCTTTGCCGCCTTAACTGTCGGACGCTCTCCTTTTGAAATAAGCTGTATACATTCCTCTGCGGAATTTGCACGCAAGTCAAACTGACCCGGCAGGAATTCAACAGCAAAAACAGCATCAGCTTCCAGGCTTAAATCCTCCGAAACTATATCAAGCTGTGGTTCAGAAAACACTGTTCCCTTGCAGTAATCAAAAAGCTCCTTATCTATGTTTTCAACATCATAACGATTAACAATACGAAGGTCCTTAAGCTCTTTTATCTGAAGAAGCTTTACCAGATCATTTTTAAGTGATTTTGCTTCTGCCGCAAGCTCACTCTTTTTTTCAACATAAACTCTGTAAACCATATTTAAGCTTTCCTTTCTTATTTTAGTGCCAAAAGTGCTTTTTGACCTATATCGTTTCTGTAATATGCATTGTCAAACTTAACAGTCTTAACTGTTTTGTACGCCTCAGCAATTGCTTGTTCCAAAGTTTCAGCCACCTCGGTAACGCCCAATACTCTGCCGCCCGCAGTAAGAAGTCTTTCGCCATCTGTCTTTGCACCTGCAACATAGATGTTTTTGTCAAAAGGCATATCAATTTCAAATCCTGATTCATACTTCTGTGGATATCCCTCTGATGCCATAACCACACAGCAAGCTGATTTGTCAGAGAATTTTACCTCTGCATCCTTTAGTGTTCCATTTGCTGTATGTCTCATAATTTCAAAAAGGTCTGATTCTAAAAGTGGCAACACAACCTGTGTTTCCGGATCGCCAAAACGACAATTGTATTCTATAACCTTGGGACCTTTTTCTGTAAGCATAAGTCCGAAATAAAGACATCCCTTAAATGTTCTTCCCTCACTGTTCATAGCTTCCATGGTAGGGATGAATATCTTATCCATACATTCTTTTGCGATTTCAGCAGTATAATATGGGTTTGGAGCAATTGTCCCCATACCGCCGGTGTTAAGGCCCTCGTCATTGTCCTTTGCACGTTTGTGGTCCATAGACGAAACCATCGGTATAACAACATTTCCATCTGTAAAAGAGAGTACCGAAACCTCAGGTCCTGTCAAAAATTCTTCAACAACCACACGACTTCCGCTTTCGCCAAACACCTTGTCCTCCATCATTGAGCGGACTGCATCCATTGCCTCTTGTCTTGTCTGTGCAATTATTACACCCTTGCCAAGAGCAAGACCGTCTGCTTTTATAACAGTGGGGATAGGTGCTGTTTCAAGATATTTTAATGCCTCGTCCATATTCTCAAAAACTTCATATTCGGCAGTTGGAATATTGTACTTCTTCATTAAATTCTTTGAAAACACCTTGCTACCCTCAATAATTGCCGCATTTGATTTTGGCCCGAAGCAAGGAACTCCAACTTCGTTTAATGCATCAACCGCACCAAGCACAAGGGGATCGTCCGGTGCGACAACAGCAAAATCTATTTTTTCTGTTGTCGCAAAGTCACGTATCTTTTCGATTTCCTTTGCCCCGATATTAACACAAGTTGCGTCTTTTGCAATGCCGCCATTTCCCGGAAGTGCAAATATTTCGGTAATATTCTTATTTCCCTTTAACTTTTTTATAATGGCGTGTTCGCGTCCGCCGCCACCTACTACCATAATTTTCATAAGCTATCAGTTTCTCCCCTTTTTAAGGTTATTTTTAATGATGGAATAAGCGCATCCCGGTAAATGCCATAGCCATACCGTGATTATTGCAGGCTTCGATAACATTGTCATCACGGATTGAACCGCCCGGCTCTGCAATATATGTAACGCCACTCTTTGCTGCTCTTTCAATGTTGTCTCCAAACGGGAAGAAAGCATCACTGCCGAGTGCTACACCTGAAATGCCGGAAAGATATGCTTTCTTTTCTTCCCGGGTAAGCTCCTCGGGTTTGTGTGTAAACCACTTTTGCCAGATTCCGTCAGCTAAAACATCCTCGCAGTCATCAGAGATATAAACATCAATCGCATTATCACGGTCAGGTCTTCCTACTGTGTCAAGGAAAGGCAGTTCAAGCACCTTTTTGTGCTGACGAAGATGCCATATATCTGCTTTGTTTCCTGCAAGTCTTGTGCAATGAATTCTTGATTGTTGACCTGCTCCCACGCCGATAGCCTGTCCGTCCTTTGCAAAGCAAACTGAATTACTTTGTGTATATTTTAAAGTAATAAGTGCAATAATGAGGTCTCTTTTTGCACTGTCGGGAATATTTTTGTTCTCGGTTACTATATTCTGAAGCAGTTCCTCATCGATTTTAAAATTATTTCTGCCCTGCTCAAAGGTAATACCAAAAACAGTTTTCTTTTCCTGCGGGTCAGGAACAAAGTTCTCATCAATCTTCACTATGTTGTAGTTACCATTTCTCTTTGATTTTAATATTTCCAGAGCCTCTTCGTCATACCCCGGTGCAATTACACCATCTGAAACCTCTCTTTTGATAAGTTTTGCTGTTGTAACATCGCAAACATCACTGAGTGCAATCCAGTCCCCAAATGATGACATTCTGTCGGTCCCTCTTGCACGGGCATATGCTGTTGCCAAAGGAGACTCATCAAGTCCCTCAATATCATCAACAAAGCACGCTTTTTTAAGGTCGCTGCTCATTGGTATACCAACTGCTGCAGAGGTAGGGCTTACGTGCTTGAAGGAAGTTGCTGCAGGCATACCAAGTGCTGTCTTTAACTCCTTTACAAGCTGCCAGCTGTTGAACGCATCAAGAAAATTTATATATCCGGGTCTTCCTGAAAGTATCTCAAACGGAAGCTCGCTTCCATCCTCCATAAACACCTTGGCAGGCTTTTGATTTGGATTACATCCGTACTTAAGTTCAAATTCTTTCATCTTAACTCATCCTTTCGCCTATGCGTTCTTGTTTATCATACGGTTTGTTTCAGTCCCTGATTCAAGGTCTATATATCTTACATAAATTGAAATCTTGTTTGCATCGTTGAGGTTTGTCCATATATTCTGGGTAAACTCATCAATATCATTCGGGATAGCCACCCTCTCAGGCTCGCCGCAGAAGGTAGGTATGGGACTTCCATCACACATGTAGGTATGTATAAAATGTCCAAGACCTGAAAGTGCTTTGTATGAATAATTAAATCTGTTGCAGGCTGTACCCTCAGCATCTGCACTCTTTAAGATACTCATTTTGTAGTCGAAATCATTATCTTTAAATGTCAGCATACCGCTGATTCTGGGTGTCCAGTTGGGACCATCCGGCTCAAACTCACGTGTTTCAAGTGCTTCCTCAAAGGTTTTTCCTTTTTCTAAAAATTCGATAACTGTATCGGTCTGGTCGCCATTTGTCACAACAAGCTTGTTTTCAAACTTGCGTACAGGCGAGTAGATAATAAGCGAAGGGTCCTCAACCTTTGACGCATCAAACGGATGAATTATAACCTCACTTCCATCCTCGATAAACACACGATTTCGGCTGTTTTCTGATCTTCCCATAATGAAATATGCAAAAACTGCCGACTTTTCGTCTTCACTTTTACCGATAATTATTCCTCTGCCAACATAAGAATTATCTTTTATAAGCTCTCCAATATCATTTACTTTATATATATCCATTTTTTTATCTCCTGTTTTCTGCAATTTCAGCCGAAACCTTTTCGCAAGCTTTGGGAAGAAGTATCCACTCCGCTTCTTCCATTACCCTCTTTTGAAGGATTTCAGGTGTATCGCCATTTTGTATTTCAACTGCTTTCTGAAGTATAATTTCTCCGCCATCGGGGATTTCATTTACAAAGTGCACCGTTGCACCTGTTACCTTTACACCGTACTTAAGTGCTGCTTCGTGAACACGAAGTCCATAAAATCCCTTGCCACAAAATGACGGAATAAGCGACGGATGAACATTGATTATGCGGTTTGGATAGCATTTTGTAAAGCTTTCACTCAAAATACACATAAACCCTGCGAGAACAATCAAATCAATGTCATTTTCAGTTAAGGCTTTTTTTATACCCGCCTCAAAGTCTTCCTGTGTTTTTGCAGCTTTTCTTGGAACTACCACAGTCTTTATTCCGGCTTTTTCTGCACGGGTAAGGGCATATGCCCCGTCATTGCTGGCAACAACAAGCACAAGCTCGCCCGATTTTATAATTCCGTTTTTCTGAGCATCGATAAGTGCCTGCAGATTTGTTCCTCCGCCCGAAACAAAAACCGCAATTCTTGCTTTTTTTAGCATATAACCACGCTTTCGTCACTCTTTACTATTTCGCCCATGATATAAGCGTCTTCGCCATTTGCTTTCAGTACTTCAATTGCCTTTTCTGCATCTTCTTTTGAAACCACAATGCTCATACCAACACCCATATTAAATGTGTTGAACATATCACGCTCCGGAATATTTCCTGTCTTTGCAATCAAATCGAATATCGGAAGAACTTTAACCGCAGATCTTTCAATCTTTGCACCAAAGCCCTTTGGTATGCTTCTTGGAATATTCTCGTAAAATCCGCCACCTGTGATATGCGAAACCGCCTTGACAGTAATTGCATCAAACAATGCCAGCATTGGTTTTACATAAATTCTGGTAGGTGTCAGAAGTGTTTCGCCGACCGATTTACCTCCAAGGTCAGGTCTGGGGGTTTTGATGTCAGCATTTTCAACATCAAAAACCTTGCGGACAAGCGAAAATCCGTTTGAATGAACACCACTTGAGGGAAGCGCAATAATCACATCTCCCTCGCAAATAGATTTGTTGTCAAGTACTTTGTCCTTGTCAACAACACCAACCGAAAAGCCTGCAAGGTCATACTCATCCTCAGGGTAAAATCCGGGCATTTCAGCTGTTTCTCCACCGATTAACGCACAACCTGACTGAACGCAGCCTTCTGCAACGCCCGAAACAATCTGTGCAACCTTTTCGGGATAGTTTTTGCCTACTGCTATATAGTCAAGGAAAAATAAAGGCTTTGCACCGCAGCAGATAATGTCATTAACACACATAGCCACACAGTCAATACCAACTGTATCGTGCTTATCCATCAGAAATGCCATCTTAAGCTTTGTTCCTACGCCATCTGTACCACTAACTAAAACGGGTTTTTTGATGCCTGTCAAATCCATTTCAAAAAGGCCGCCAAATCCACCGATATCTGATGCCGCACCTGCTGTAACAGTTCTTGCAATGTGCTGCTTCATAAGTTCAACAGCTTTGTAGCCTGCAGTAATATCAACGCCTGCTTCCTTGTAACTTTCGCTAAAGCTTTTCATAATAATTTAAATCCTTTCTGTTTGATAAAAGATATCATTTGTATTGAATTCTGTCGTCGTTCTTAAACTCGTATGAAGACAAATTTTCAAAGAAGATTGGGTGGCGTACTTTCTGTACGCAAGTGAGATAAGACGCCCGATATTCACAGAAAATTTGCTTTCAGCCCTTAACCCTTGCCGTTCCAACAGTAAGTGCATAACTTGCAAGGGTCTAAGCCAATTGCTTTGATTGTTCCTTCCAGTGACTGGAATTCAAGCGATGAGAATTTGAAATCTTCACAGATTTTCTTTCTGAGATTTTTGCCTCTTTCTGTTGAAGAATCGCTGTATTCCTCAAGATAATTGAAACCTTCTTCTCCTTCAAGTTCCATTATTACACGTCTTGCGAGCAGTTCCATTTCACTTGTTGCACGTGAAAAATTGAGATATTTGCAACTGTGCATTATTGGCGGGCAGGCAGAACGCATATGAACTGCTTCCGCACCGTTTTCATAAAGGAATTCAACCGTTTCTTTAAGCTGTGTTCCTCTTACAATTGAATCATCCACGAACAGCAGCTTTTTCCCTTCAATAAGCTCGTGAATAGGAATTTGCTTCATTTTTGCAATTTTAATTCTTTCACTTTGCACCGATGGTGTAAAGCTTCTTGCCCAGGTAGGTGTATACTTTATAAACGGTCTTGCAAATGGTATCCCGCTTGCGTTTGCATACCCTATGGCGTGTGGTGTTCCTGAATCCGGAACTCCGCTGACATAATCTATATCTGTTGTATTGCCACTTTTTTTGTCATTTTCCGCAAGTATCTGGCCATTTTTATATCGCATCGTTTCGACGTTTATTCCTTCATAGTTTGAATTCGGATATCCGTAATACGTCCAGAGGAATGAACAAATTTTCATTTCCTTTCCCGGTTTGCTGAGCTGTGTTATTCCCTCAGTGGTAATTTCTACAATTTCTCCCGGTCCAAGCTCTTTTTCGTCATCATAGCCAAGCTTTTTGTAGGCAAAGGACTCAAAAGATACTGCATAACCATCCTCGTTTTTACCAATAAGCATGGGAAGTCTGCCCAGCTTGTCACGTGCTGCAATAATAGCACCATCTTCTTTTAATATGAGAATAGCCGCTGTTCCGTCAATCACACTTTGCGCAAAGCGAATTCCTTCTACAAAATCGCTCTTCTGGTCAATAAGCGCCGCTGTCAGGTCTACAGCATTGACATTTCCTCCGCTTCTTACATTAAAATGCCCTCCGCTGAAAGAAAGATATTGCTTTATAAGCTCCTCGGTGTTGTTTATCTTGCCTATGGTGCAAATTGCGTATGTTCCAATGTTTGATTTTATCAAAAGAGGTTGTGGGTCATAATCTGATATTATACCGATTGCTGACCTGCCTTTCATCTCGCTGAACACATCATCAAACTTTGTGCGGAACGGTGAGTTTTCAATGCTGTGTATCTCTCGCTGCAAGCCTTCTTCGGGATCATATGCAGCAATGCCGCCCCTGCTTGTGCCAAGATGAGAGTGATAGTCTGTTCCGAAAAACACATCCGCAATTGCATCATGCTTACTTACTGTTCCAAAAAAACCGCCCATATATATCCTCCATTTCAGGTAAATTTATAACGGCTATCCGTAGAAAAACAATGAAAATTCATTGTTTTTCGCTCAAAGCA
>JAZNMD010000166.1:0-4381 GCA_045579385.1 Clostridia bacterium | reverse complement strand
AAGCCGATACAAACTGATGGTGCTTGATGACTTCAGACGTGACTTCTATCTGACACCTCTTTTGTGGTATGTGCGGGCAACCGAGGATAAAGTCCAGGCGGCAGAAAGCTTCAAGGATGAGCTTCGTCGTGCGGGGCATATAATTTTAGTCAAGGAAGACTTTGATTCACTTTTCTTTGGGGATGCTCCGTCAAATGTGTGTTATATTTCGTTTGGAGGCTTGGAGGCGGATGTTAATCTGCCTGGAGATGCTTTCAAAATAGGTGTTTCGGCGACAGAAGCAGACACATCGTACTTTGATGTGCTTGCCAGAATTGCACCAACAACCGAAAACAATTGGGAAGATCCTGAATATGCTTTTGATGATATGACAACAATGCTGTCTTTCCTTGATGCCAGGGCAAAAAATGATATACTCTACGCCCTTGAGGAAAGAATTGAAGATCCGGAGCATTTTCAAAAGAAGTTGTCGGTTATACTTTGCACACACAAAATCAGCGATGTGCTGAGAGAGTGTATGACCGCAATTTGTAATCAGACAGCGGACAAGGCTGATTTTGAGGTGGTTTTTGTTAACAACGACCTCCGCTGTGACAGTCTTAAGGAATTTGTTCAGGAATTCAAAGCGGAATATAAGGATTTGGATATAAACTACATTACAGCACCGCTTAAGGGGCTGTCATTTGCGCGCAACGCAGGACTGTGGGCGGCAAAGGGCGAATTTGTGCTTTATGTTGATGACGATGCGGTTATGGAAAGCAATGTTGTCGAGGAGACGATAAAAGCTCTTGAAGCAGATGAAAGTCTGGGTGTTATAGGTGGTAAGGTAAGACTAACTGTTCCCGAAGCTGCCAAAGAGCTTGTCACAAAAAATACTATAGGTTTGTGGAGCAATCTTGATATTGATGGAAACAAAGTAAAATATGCCAGGGATTACGGAGAGTTCCCGTATGGTGCGAACTTTGGTGCAAGACGCTCAGAACTCAGGCGAATCGGAGGCTTCCGTACGGGCTATGGCAGAGTAGGCAACAATTTTGCAGGCGGCGAGGAAACTTTGGTGTGCTTTATGATGGAAGAGATACACAAAAAGGTCGCACTGAATCCAAACTCAGTGGTTAAGCACTCTGTTGACCCTGAAAGATTTACCATTGAACACATTGAAAAAACTGCGTATTCGGGAATTATGACACAGTACAGACTGCGTCGGGACCTTTATGCACCGCAGGATTGGAATGATATGAATGTAAGAGAGCGTGCCCAGCGGTATGAAAGGCTGGCAAAGGGCGAAGAAGAAGGCAGCGGAGAATATGTCTTCTACAAAGCTTCTGCCAAGGCTTTTGCTGATGTAAAAGCACTCAGAAACAACGACTACGAATATATGGTAAAAAATCAAACCAGATAACAAGAGGGGTTTGTTATGTTTAGAAAGATGCAATGGAAGATTGTTTGCCTTTTTGTGGCGATGGTGCTGGCGATTATGGCGTTTGTCGGATACTATATGTTTGGCAGCGTTATACGTCTTTACAGCGGCAGCTTCCGTGACCAGATGGATAAGGTTATGTCGGGGGATTTTGCGGAGGTTTTAAGCGAAACCCTTGGTTCAGATTTGTCTGACGCAGAAAGAGCAAACCAGACCAATGAAGTCATTTCGGCATATGCAAGCCAGCTGGGACTTTCAGATTCCCGCCAATGTGCAGTTTTAAATGCCAAAGACGCAAGACGGATTGATTCTGTTTCCATAGCATCAGGGAGCATTGAAAAAACCCCTAATATTATCCAGGCGATGGCGGGAAGCGTGGGCAGAGAAATCCGTTCTGATGCTTCTTATATGGATTACGCGTATTTTATTGAGGGTAACGAAGCAAATCCCGATGGCTATATAATATACATACGCGACAACAGACAAAGTGCAAATGCGGTTACCAATGAGATCCTTTATATCATCATACAGGCTATGCTGTTTGGAGTGCTGGCTTCGGTGTTCTTGGGATATTTTTTGTCAAAAACCATAACCAATCCCATCTCGGTGCTTACTGAAAAAGCGGAGGATTTTGCCGAGGGGAATTTTGAGTCTAATCTGGAGGTAAACTCAAAGGATGAAATCGGCACGCTGGTTGAAACCTTCAATTACGTAGGCGGCGTTATGAAAAATGCCATATCAGAGGTCGCAGGGGAAAAACACAAGCTGGAGGTTATTCTTGAACATATCAACACGGGCATAATTGCATTCAACACAAAGCAGGAGATTATTTCCATAAACCAGGCGGCAAAGGATATGCTGCGTATCCAGGAGACTGAGGGGATAAAGTTTGACAGCTTCTTTGCAGAGCTTAATGCAGATGTTTGTATAGCACAGTTTATATATCTGTCACGTTACAGAACTGAGATGAGGGACATTGAGTTCAATCACAAGCACATCAAGGCCTACTTTTTGCCTTTCAAGGATGAAAACGACCGTGTCGCAGGTGTGGTTTGCGTGTTCAGTGATGTTACCGAGCAGTTTAACCTGGAGCTTTCACAGAAAAAGTTTGTGGCAGAGGTATCGCACGAGCTGAAAACCCCGCTTACTACCATTGGGGCATATACTGAGACCTTGCTTGACAATTATCCCGCAGGAGACGAAACGACCATTTCGTTTCTTAAGACAATTCACAGCGAAACCGACAAGATGAGCAACCTTGTCAAGAATTTGCTCACTCTTTCCAAGTTTGATGCACAGAATATCGAATTTAACAAAGAGTTCTTCGACCCTGATTTGTTGGTAAGCGATATAGTGGAAACATTCCGTGTGGAAGCTGAAAACAAAAAGCAGGAGCTTACCTACACCAAGGTAAATGAAATCCCTGAAATTTTAGGCGATGTATACCGTATAGAGCGTGCAATAAAGAATATAATTTCAAATTCTATGAAGTACACTCCAGAAAACGGCAGCATAAAGGTTTTTGTCAGCTGTGTTTACGGGGATGTTTATATCAAGATAGAGGATACGGGCAAGGGCATTCCTGAGGCTGATTTGCCACATATATTTGAAAGATTTTATCGTGTGGACAAGGCCCGTTCAAGGGAACAGGGCGGTACAGGTCTTGGACTTTCAATCGCCAAGGAAATTATCGAAGGGCATGGTGGCACCATTACTATGGAAAGCCGGGTAGGAGAGTTTACAAGAACAACAATCAAATTACCCCCTGCAGGAGGCAAAAAATAGAAGTATTAGTATAGTATGTGTGACAAAATATTTCAAAATAAGAAATTATTTTGCGTTGACGAAAAAATTTTAATATGATATGATGATACTCGAAACAGAAAAGGATCAAAGGCGGAGAAAAAAGAGCTTATGGCAAAGGAAAAAAAGACCGACACAACAATTGCACAGAACAAAAAGGCTTATCATGAATATTTTGTGGATGAAACCTATGAGGCGGGCATTTCCCTCTTTGGCACCGAGGTCAAGTCGGTGCGTGAGGGCAGGGTAAACCTCAAGGATAGCTATGTGTCGGTAAAAACGGGCGAAGCGTATCTTATAGGAGTGCATATTTCGCCCTATGAAAAGGGAAATATATTTAACAAGGACCCGCTGAGAGAGCGCAAGCTCCTTCTCCACAGAAGGGAAATAAACAAGCTGATTGGCTTAACCGCACAGCAGGGCTATACGCTTATTCCACTTAAGATGTATTTCAAAGGTTCCTATGTCAAGGTTCTTCTGGGACTGTGCCGGGGTAAAAAGAATTACGACAAGCGTGATGCAATTGCACAGCGTGATGCAAAACGTAAGATAGACAGAGCTCTTAAGGAGCAATACAGATAAACAACACGGGGGCGTAATGGTTTCGACGGGGGTTTTGAAGTATTTGGAGCGAGCCGTGGTGGGAGCCACGTTAAAATCCCAAACTTTAAACTAAACGCTAACAAAAATTTAGCTTACGCTGCCTAATTATGGCGGCTGCTCCCTCCCGACTACCGCGGTTGGGAAAAGGAGTATCATCATTTGCGGTGCACATGAACCGGAAAAGCTTTGATCCGGTCACGATTTTATGAAGCTACCGACCATTTTTGCCTGTCTTTGGGCGTAAATGGCGGGGAATCTTAAACAAAGACTACGCTCGTAGCGCCGGATATGGATGAATTTTCGGACAGGGGTTCAATTCCCCTCGCCTCCACCACCAAAAGCAAGCACGATGTGCTTGCTTTTTTGTATAACGAAAACCACGCGTGAGCCTGCGTGGTTCAAAAGAGGTTTACCGATGAACAGATAATAAATTAGAATTTAGAAAAAAGCAGTGTGATTTGAAATATTGAAGTATAGCACAAAAAATTTATTGGAAAGCCTTCCCCTTGAGGGGAAGCTGGGTTTTGCGTAGCAAAACTCGGATGAGGTGGCAAT
>JAZNMD010000165.1:0-2287 GCA_045579385.1 Clostridia bacterium | reverse complement strand
GTCCTCGATAGCGGATTCTTCCAAAAGGAAGGCGGCAACGCGTTTGTCAAGGCTTTTCCACATAATTTGCTCAATAAGCCACATCACATCGGAAAAGCGGGTGGCCATCAGTTCATTTGTGTAGTTCGCTACGGGTGCGGACTCGGCCATAATATTCTGATAGACCTCTACCGGAATGATCCAAAGGTCAGTGTCCTTTTCGGCCTCAATGGTGATGTCAAACTGAATAGAGCGCATCATACAGGATGCGGAAAACAGACACATATCCCGATCAAACAGACGGTAAATGGTGATTTCCCGTCCTTCATCGGAGAAAATATAAGCGCGAAGCTGACCGGACTTTACCAGCAAGAGCCCTGTGCAGTCATCTCCGCCGTTGTGGATCACCGTTCCTTTTTTTACCGTGCGGGTGATCAATGAACTGAGTATATGTCCTTGGTGAACAGAGTTTAATTTATTCCATATGGGGAAATAGTTTTGAAATTCCATATAATCCATCCTACCCTTATCCGCTTGTAAGTACGGAGCATATAAGGAATATGTTTTTAATTTATTATACACGATTTGCTCCGAAAATTCAATACGAATATTGAATTAACCCTCCAATCTGAACCTCAGGTGTTCGATAGAGGGTTTTTCTTTTCTATAAACTTAGTATTTAAGCGGCTTTGAGCTGCTTTTTTTAATATTAGGGAGTGCTACACTAAAATCAAAACTTTTCAAATAACGTCTCCAAAATGTAAAATCACCAGAAATCTGAACCGTTAGTGTTCCAACGTTGATATATCTGCTAATATGTCTTTTGTTGCTTGTTTCTTGCGGAAAAACAAGCAATTTTTGAAAATGGAATTATACTTTGTCAGAGTTTACAATCAATTTATATGCATTTTAATGAATTTGACAATTTTTGGATTTGTGTTACTTTTTGGTTGAGTTTTTTTCAGCCGTGTGCTACTATATATGCGACAGACGACATAACAAAATCTAAACAAATATTAAACATTTATCATCAATATGAAGGAGATGTTTATGAATACAAAAATCTTTGCTTTTGCCGGAAAGGGCGGTGTGGGAAAAACTTCTCTTTCTGCAGCATTTGTCCGAATATTATCCGAGTCTTTCCCTGATAAAAAAATTCTTGCAGTTGATGCCGATCCTGCCATCGGTCTGTCCATGGCATTGCAAATGCAACCGTTACTTACACTTGACGACATACGTGTGCAAATTACCGAAAGCATTGAACGTGGTCAAACTACAGAAGCAATCGAGCTTCTTAGTGAAGCCAGATTTCATTTGTTAGATTCAGTTGTTGAGAAAGATAATATTTCATTTCTTGCAATAGGCAGACCTGAGGCTGCAGGATGTTACTGCAAGGTCAACGCCTATCTTAAGCAAGTAATAGAAATGCTTTGCGAAAATTACGATTTTGTGGTTATTGACGGTGAAGCTGGTATAGAACAGATTAACCGCCGCGTGATGGAAAACATCACATATCTGGTGCTTGTGAGTGACGGAAGTAAAAAGGGTATACAGGTTATATCTACCATTAAAGAGGTAGCGGATAAACTGATAACCTGTAAAAAATGCGGGGTTATTTTCAATAGGATAAGAAGTTCATTTGATGCTGAGTCGGTTTTAGGTATTCCGAGAGTGCTTTCGGTAATCGGAGAAGATGAAAACCAGTCAGAAAATGATATGCAGGGAGAAAGCGTTTTTAACTTGGATGCTGAGTCTGTGCTGTTTCAGGGAGCCAAAAAGGCTCTGTTTTCACTCTTGGAGGAAAACTGATTATGAAAATATTTGCTGACGTAACAGAAAAAATGCTTTCACTGCTACCTGAAGTTGTTGATAAATCGGTTTTATTCGATACTGAACTTAGTGCTGAAAGCGGTGACAAAAATGCAATTTTATTCCGAAGTGAGACAGCCTACGAATTGGGCGGTAGCGGAAAACCTTCGGTAAGCAGTATAGTGTTTTCAGAATTGCTGTCTGTGCGGGATGAAGTGCTTTTGTACGGTCCGGATTTAAGCGAGATAAACGAAGATACTCCTTTTGCACATCTGACTTTTGTCAGTCTGAAGCAAAAGAATGACGAAGAGCTGACTTGCGAACAGCTTAAAAATATAAGCTTTACTGCTTTTCAGATTTATCCGAAAGGCTATCACATCCGTATTTCACCGTCTGCATCAAAAGAGCAGGTGCGTGTAGCAAAGGATGTTTTAAATTCAGAACAGCCTCTTTCGTTTATGAATATTGGTTGCAGTCTGATTCGTGCCTTTAAGGAAAA
>JAZNMD010000164.1:0-8886 GCA_045579385.1 Clostridia bacterium | reverse complement strand
GAAAAGGTGGCAGACGAAAGTGGCGATCTTCTTTTGCAGGTGGTTTTCCATGCACAAATAGGTAAAGAAAATAAAGAATATGATATTGATGATGTCATTGCGGCTGTTTGTGAAAAACTTATTCGCAGACATCCTCACGTATTTGGCGACATTTATGTTGAAAACAGCGATGAAGTTCTTGTTAACTGGAACAAGATAAAAATGGAGGAACGCGGACAAAAAACCGTGCAGGAGGAGCTTTCAGGGGTATCAAAAGCTTTGCCTGCTTTGATGCGTGCGGAAAAAATTCAGAATAAAGCGGAAAAGAACGGGTATGTATTCAATACATCCGCTGTATCAGGGGAAAGTATAGCAAATCTGATAAATCTTCTCAAAGAAAATACAGATTCCGAAATTGCTGAAAAATATATCGGCAAGATGTTTTTTGAATTGGTATCTGTGGCAAAGGTTTTTAATGTGGATGCAGAAACTGCTTTGAGCAGACATTTAGATACTTTTATAAGTGAGTTCGTAAAACATTAATTTGGAGTGAATACAATGAGAATTGATAAGTATTTAAAGGTTTCAAGATTGATTAAAAGACGTACTGTCGCAAACGAAGCGTGTGACGGTGGAAGAATATCTGTAAACGGAAAGGTTGTCAAAGCATCTTATGATGTAAAAATCGGCGACGAAATGGAAATACAATTCGGCAGCAGAATTCTAAAAATCAGGGTAACTGACATCAGGGAACAAGTTGGTAAAAGCGATGCTTCTACGCTCTATGAAGTAATTTCCCAGTAAAGAGTTAAAATATTTTCTAAATAGCCAAAAACCTTTAAAAAGTCCTTGACAAAATGACAAAAATTTATTAAAATTATTAGAGAGATTTATGCTTGTGTGGCGGTTGTTGCCGCTTCCTTGTATAACTCTTTAAAACGTTCTTTAAAATGTATTTCTTTGCAAGGGACTCACGCTTTAAAATGTGTGATTACCATTTGAAATTTGGTATAATTCTATGATTTAATCGTCAAATAAATTTACGGGGGGTGTTAGAAATAGGAGGATTAGAGTTTGCGATTTTCGCAGGCGTTGTAATTGTTGCAATTATAGGCATATTTGTTGCGTTCAGATATGGTTATTCGTATAGACGCAAAGTTGCTGAAATTAAGATAAACAGTGCTGAGGAAGAAGCAAAAAGGATTATTGAAGGTGCAAAATCAAAGGCACTTAAAGATGCAGAAAATACAAAAAAAGAAAGACTTTTGGAAGCAAAGGAAGAAATACATAAAGAACGTAATGAACTCGATAAGGAAATAAAAGAAAGAAGAAACGAACTCCAACGTCAGGAAAGACGTGTTCAGCAAAAAGAAGACGCTATTGACAAAAAGAGTCAGGTTATCGAAAAAAAGGAAGAACTTATTCAAAACAAGCTTGCTGAGATAGATGAGCTTAAAGAAGAAGTTGAAAGAGTTAAAAAACTTGAGATGTCTCAGCTTGAAAAGGTTGCCGGACTTACGGCGGCGGAGGCAAAGGACCTCATTTTGAAACAGGTTGAAATTGACGCACGTCACGATGCGGCGCTATTGATAAAGAGTATAGAAGACCAGGCCAAGGAAGAGGCTGACGCAAAGGCAAGAAATATTATTACCGGTGCTATTCAGCGTTGTGCCGCTGACCATGTTGCTGAGACTACGGTTTCAGTTGTTCAGCTTCCTAATGATGAAATGAAGGGCAGAATTATTGGTCGTGAGGGACGTAATATACGTTCTATCGAAACACTTACGGGTGTTGACCTTATAATTGATGACACACCTGAGGCTGTTATACTTTCAGGTTTTGATCCTGTAAGACGTGAAATAGCAAGACTTTCTCTTGAAAAGCTTATTGTTGACGGACGTATTCATCCCGGCAGGATTGAAGAAACTGTTGAGAAGTCAAGAAAAGAAGTCGAGGCTATAATCAAGCAGGAGGGCGAACAAGCTACATTTGATACGGGTGTTCACGGACTTCATCCTGAGCTTATAAAGCTTTTGGGACGTCTTAAATATCGTACAAGTTATGGTCAGAATGTGCTTAAACATTCTGTTGAGGTTGCTCATCTTGCAGGTCTTATGGCTGCTGAGCTTGGTGTTGATGTTGCACTTGCAAAACGTGCAGGACTTCTTCACGATATTGGTAAAGCTATTGACCACGAGGTTGAGGGGTCCCATGTTACAATCGGTGCTGATGTAGCTAAAAAGTACAAAGAAAACGAAAAAGTTATTCATGCTATTATGGCGCATCACGGCGATGTAGAACCAAACTCTTGTGCAGCTTGTCTTGTTCAGGCGGCTGATACTATTTCGGCAGCACGTACAGGTGCAAGACGCGAGAATATTGAATCTTATATAAAGAGACTTGAAGCACTTGAAGAAATTGCAAATTCCTTTAACGGAGTTGAAAAGTCATTTGCTATTCAGGCAGGACGTGAGATAAGAATCATGGTTAAACCTGATAAGGTAAATGATGACGAGACAATTCTTCTTGCTAAAGATATCGTTAAAAAGATTGAAAGCACCATGGAATATCCGGGTCAAATCAAGGTTAACGTTATCCGTGAAATGAGAACTGTTGAATATGCGAAGTAAGGAGCCAATTTTGCTCCACGAAAAAGGCTGCTTTAGCAGCCTTTTTCTGTCATATTTTATTAATTTTAAATGTTGTTATGTATTGAAAGGAATTAAAAAATGAGAATACTTGCGGTGGGAGATATTGTTTCCTCTGACGGACGGGAATTTATTTACAATAATTTAGGCAGAATAAAAAGTAAATATAAGGCAGACTATTGCGTGGTAAACGGAGAAAACGCCGCAAACACAAACGGAATAACTATGGATATAGCTAATTCTGTTATCAGAGCGGGTGCAGATGTAATTACGCTTGGTAATCATACTTTTGCAAATAAAGAATACAAAGAGGTTCTTAACGATATAGAAAGAGTGATACGCCCCGTTAATTTCCCTGCGGAAACCGAGGGTCTTGGGTATTTTGTTGATGACTTAGGGTTTATAAAAATTGGCGTAATAAATGCCATGGGAAGAGTTCATATGGACCCGCTTGATTGCCCGTTCAGAGCTACCGAAAAGGTTATTGACAAAATAAAGGACGAAGCAGATATCATAATAATTGATTTTCACGCTGAAACAACAAGTGAAAAACTGGCGTTTGCGAACTACTTTGACGGAAAGGCAGATATAATATTTGGCACTCATACCCATGTGCAAACCGCTGATGAACAGATTTTGCCGCAGGGGACAGCTTATATAACAGATTTGGGGATGACAGGTGTCAGAGATTCTGTTTTGGGTGTTAAAAAAGAAATTATTGTTGAAATGTATTATACGCACAAAAAGTTCAGATTTGAGAAAGCTGAGGGTAAGGTTTGGTTTTCAGGCGCAATTTTTGATTATGATGAAAAACTTAAGAAGGTTGTTTCTGTAGAAAGACTTTATTTTCCGGCTGATAAAATTTAATTTTTGGAGCAGATGAATGATTACTGAAAAAATAGCTGACAGAGTATATTTTAAAAGTGAGCTTTTGATGAGAAGTGAAAGAATAGTTCATTTTTTTACATCTAAAGCAGGGGGATGCAGTAAGGGCGGAATAGAAGGCCTTAATCTTGGGTTTCGTGTAAATGATGACATTGATTCGGTAAAAATGAATTATAAATTGATATCAGATGACTTCAAAATACCATTTGAGAGTATTGTTGCTGCGAAGCAAATTCATTCTACCGATATCAAAATTATTACCGAAGATGAAAAAGGATGTGGCGTAAGCAGGCACTCTGAATTTTTTGAAGCTGATGCTCTGGTAACTGATTGCACAGACATTCCGATAATGGTTTTTTATGCCGATTGCGTTCCGATTTTGCTTGCTGACACAAGGAGGTATGTTGTTGCAGCTATACACTCAGGCTGGAGGGGAACTGTTAATCAGATTGCTTCAAAAGCGGTAGAGATAATGACAAGTAGATTTCACTCACAACCTGAAGATATACTTGCAGCGATTGGGCCTTCAATAGGCAAATGCTGCTTTGAAACAGGCTCGGAGGTTGCTTGCGAATTTGATGCGGACCTTTCCGTTTCCTTAAATAACGGTAAATTTAAGGTTGACTTGTGGGAAGCTAACAAGAGAATCCTCTTAAATGCGGGAATCCCTGAGGATAATATAGACCTTTTTGGACTTTGCACAATGTGTAACAGTAATCTGTTATATTCGTATCGTACTCATCGGGAAAAAGTCGGCAGAATGGGTGCGATGATTATGTTAAAACAAGGATGATAAAAATGGTAAAAAAACTTTTTGCTTTTATAATGACGATTGTTATTATTATCAGTGCTTGCGCTTGCACAAATCTTAAAAAAAGAGTAACCGGCGATAAGTTGAAAATTGATGAAGTTGACGCACTGACAATATTTTCATATAAGCCGGACACCTTATGCCCGATTGCTAGCAACAATGAGGCAAATCTTGATATGCTGGGGATTATTTATGATGGGTTGATTTATTTAAATGATGCAAACGTACCTATGCCGGGTCTTGCAAAAGAATGGTTTGTATCGGCTGATGGATTGACCTGGACAGTTAACCTTAAAGAAAGTGTTGCCTGGCACAGTGGAGGGTATTTTGTTCCACAGGATTTGATTTATACAGTAAATCAGATAAAAAAACTTGATTTCAGCCCGTATAGCTATAACGTAAAGTTTATAGAATCAGTGGAAACGACGGGACCTCATTCGGTTAAATTTAATCTTTCTGAAGCAAACCCCAAGTTTATAAATCTTTTATATTTTCCTGTGATTAAATCAGCGGCGGGAGATGTTGACATTAAAAATTTTACCCCAAATGGCACGGGGGCTTATAAATTCGAAGATCGTGGAGAAGGAAACCAGTATTATCTTGTTAAAAATGACAGATGGTGGGGAGGGAATATTTTATCCGATACCATCCGTGTGAAGATATTGCCCGGCGGTAATTCCCCTCTTTATGCATTAGGGTCAGATACAATTGATATGGTTTTGGCCGAAGGTCTGGATTGGGGAAGATTTGTTGACCCTGCGGATACTTCTTATATGAGTATAAAAACTCCGATTTATAATTTTTTGGGGATAAATCACGAGTCCCCACTTCTTGCACAGGCGGAACTAAGAAAGGCTATTTCGCTTGCTGTGAACAGAGCAGAGATTATCGAAAAAGCTTATATGGGGTATGGAGTAGCTACAAATGCTCCAGTCAGACCGGATTGGTTATCGTATGAAAAGCAAAATGACAGCTTGGATATAGACACGGGAAAGGCTTTAAAAATTCTGGAAGATGCGGGGTGGAGCCTTACAAATGGTTGTTACACAACTACAAAGGAAGGCACTTTTTACAGAGCAGAATTTATGATATTGACAAATGAAGAAAATACTACAAGGACAGCCGCAGCAGAGATACTTAAGAAAAATCTTGATGATTTTGGTATCAGAGTAAATATTGAAAGTGTTCCGTTTGAAGAATATAAAACTCGTATCGAAGAGGGGAATTTTGATGCATTTATCGGAAGTATATCAGTTTCTCCTGATTTGAATTTTTCTTCATTTTGTGGCGAAGGAAATATGTTTTTCTTTGAAAATGAGGAAATGAGTTTACTCCTCGATGAAATCAAGACGAAAGCAATTGATTCTGAAATAGTGACCGCTTATACAAAATTTATAGATGCATTTAACAAAACAAATCCTGTTATTGGCTTGTTCTTCGAGAATTCAGTGCTTCTTTACAGCAAAAAAATAAAAGGAGAGATTCAGCCTTCATATTTTGATGTCTATTTTGGAATTGAGTCGCTGCAAAAGGGAGTAACAAAATAATGGAGAAGACGATAATTCATGTTGATATGGATGCGTTTTTTGCTTCCATTGAGGTAAGGGATAACCCGGAACTTAAAGGTAAACCTCTTATTATAGGTGCACTTCCCAATGAACGAGGAGTGGTTTCAACCTGCAGCTATGAAGCACGTAAGTTTGGTGTACACTCTGCGATGAACATAAAGGAAGCTTACAGAAGATGCCCGCATGGCATTTTTATGCATGGGAATATGTCTAAGTACGAAGAAGCTTCAAAAAAGATACACGAGATTATGCTGAGCTTTACCGATATGATTGAATTCGTTGCACTTGACGAGGGTTATATGGATGTTACTTCGTCTCTGAGGCTTTTTGGCGGTGCAGAAAAAATAGGACGTCTTCTGAAATCGAAAATATATGAGCAGGTGGGTGTCACTTGTTCTGTTGGAATTTCTTACTCTATGGCAGGAGCAAAGCTTGCAAGTGAAGAAAAAAAACCTGACGGATTTTTTGTTATTCCTGACAAAAAGAGTTTTTATGAGCTTATACATCTCAGAAACGTTGGAGAAATCAGGGGAATAGGTGCAAAAACTGCAGAAAGACTTAAAAAATGGGGTATTATTACAGTTGATGATTTGTTAAATACTCCACCGCAGGTGCTTTCTACTTTTGGCAAACATGGTGAGGAAATATTAAAGCTTGCAAATGGTGATGATGACAGGCAGGTTGTTCCGGACAGCGTTTCTAAGTCTATAGGAAGGGAACATACCTTTCAGGAAAATATCGATGATAAGGAAATAATGAAAGCTGTTCTTTTGTTTCTTTCCAAAGATGTGAGCTTGCGTGCTAAAAGAAAGAACCTTTATGGAAAAACCGTTACTTTGAAAATAAAATTTCATAATATGAATTCAATAACACGGTCAAAGAGCAAAGGTGCAACAAATTCTTCAAAGGAGATATATGCTGCTGCGTGTGAATTGCTTGACGGTCTTCGCCTTTCTGAAGAGGTAAGACTTGTTGGTGTTACTCTGGGCGGATTGACGGAGGAAAAGGATTCTACCGATGTTCAGCTTTCTCTGTTTGATGATACAGAAAAAGACGATTTAAATAAGCAGAAAACAGACGCTCTTGAAAATACGATATTTAAACTGCATACTAAATATGGACGCAATATACTTAAAACAGGAAAAGAACTTGAAGCCGGGAAATTACTTGATGGTATAGAATAATAAAAGGAGAGGTTAATATGAAATTATCAAAAGTAAAGGAAATTTTAGACGCAAAAGTTCTTGTGGGTGAAGAACTTTTGGATGGGGAAATTGATTCGGCTTTTGGAAGTGACCTTATGAGTGATGTTCTTGCGTTTGCACACGAAAGAATAATGCTTCTTACCGGATTAATCAATCCACAGGTGGTTCGCACTGCTGAAATGATGGACATCTCTGCGATTTTATTTGTAAGAGGGAAGTGTCCTGATGATGCAATTATTGAGCTTGCCAGAGCTAAGAATATTGTTATTCTTTCAACCGAACATACCCTTTATGTTGCGAGCGGAAAACTCTATTCAAATGGACTTAAAGGGAAGGGGGAGTAGTCTGTGCCGGAACTTATGAAACTTCATTATACAGTAAACGGTGATGATTTTACCCGGGCAGGAGAGACTTCAAGCAAGGTCAAAAAAACACTCAATCAGCTTGGATTCAGCCCTGAGGTTGTTCGAAAAGTTGCTATTGCAATGTATGAGGGAGAGATAAATATGGTTATTCACGCTGATGGTGGAACCATTGATGTAGAAATTTCTCCGGAAGAAATTGTTGTGCTTATGAGTGACAAGGGACCCGGTATTCCTGATATTGAAAAGGCTATGACGGAAGGTTATTCAACTGCTGACCAGAATGTACGTGAACTTGGTTTTGGTGCAGGGATGGGACTTCCAAATATAAAAAAATATTCAGATGAAATGAATATTGATACGAAGATAGGAATTGGAACAGAGCTTAAGCTTGTTTTTTATGCAAAGGGGTGAGTTCTATGGAAAAATACTGGCATTCAGTAACTCTGGACAGGGATTTATGCAAAGGTTGCACCAATTGCCTCAAGCATTGTCCGACACAAGCTATACGTGTTCAACAGGGGAAGGCAAAAATTCTTAAAGAACGTTGCATAGATTGTGGTGAGTGTATAAGGGTTTGCCCGTATCATGCCAAAAAGGCAGTTACTGATACATTTGATGTGCTTGCTGATTATAAAAGGACGGTTGCTCTTGTGGCACCTGCTTTTTACGGACAGTTTTCCAGAACGGAAGATATAAACACAATGCTTACTGCACTTATGGATATAGGCTTTGATGATATATTTGAGGTTGCAAGGGGTGCGCAGGAAATAACCAAAAAGACAAATGAAATGCTTGCGGCAGGAGAGCTTCCCCAAACTGCTATTTCGTCTGCTTGTCCTGCGGTTGTGAGGTTGATTGCAATTAAGTTCCCAAACCTTATTAAAAATATCGTTCCGCTTAAATCCCCTATGGAAGTTTCTGCTGCTCAGGCAAGACATGAGGCGGTAAAAAAGACGGGTCTTTCCCCGGAGGATATAGGAATATTTTTTATAAGTCCATGTGCCGCCAAAGCGACCTTTATAAAAGGCAGTTATACGGTTAATAAATCAGATGTTGATGGAGTTATTTCAATCAAAGATGTTTGTATAAAGATGTCGAGAAACCTTCAGTCAGTTAATGCTGACAAGGTTAAAACACTTCAATCTGCGGGGAGAGAGGGTGTTCTCTGGGCAACAGGCGGTGGCGAAGCTGAGGCTACTTGTGCAAAAAAACATATTTCTGTTGATGGAATACATAATGTTATAAATGTTTTGGAAGAAATAGAGGACGGAAAACTGAATGAGATTGAATATGTAGAGGCTCTTGCGTGCCCCGGAGGATGTGTTGGCGGTCCTTTGACTGCAGAAAACAGTTTTTCTGCCAGAGCAAAAATTCAAAGAATGAGCAAGCTGCTTTGCGATTCAGGAAATCCTTTTGACGTAGAGC
>JAZNMD010000163.1:0-4132 GCA_045579385.1 Clostridia bacterium | reverse complement strand
CCCGGGACTTCAGATTGCAGGATTTTTTGATTACTTTGACCCAAAGAGACTGCAAATATTTGGTATGGTTGAAAAAAACTTTTTTGAAGAATTTTCCTCTGAGGAAAAACTCAGAAAGCTGGACGCATTTTTTGAAAAAGGCATCCCTGCTCTTATTATAACAAGGGGTCTTGAGGTTGATGCTGAAATTATTGAGGCGGCAAAGCGTCATGGCATAAATATATTAAGAACGCATCTTTCCACCTCAAGCTTTATGAGTGCTCTTATTGCATTTTTGAATATAGAACTCGCCCCCAGAATTACCCGTCATGGTGTTTTGGTTGAGGTATATGGCGAGGGTATTCTTATATTGGGCGAAAGCGGCGTCGGTAAAAGTGAAACTGCGGTTGAACTTATGAAAAGAGGGCACCGTCTTGTAGCTGACGATGCAGTTGAAATTAAAAGGGTTTCTTCAAAGACACTGGTTGGTACGTCTCCTGAAGTTATCAGACACTTTATCGAGATGCGTGGTATCGGTATTATCGACGTTAAGAACCTGTTTGGTCTTGGTGCAGTAAAAGAAACCGAAAAGATAGATTTGATAATTCATATTGAGCCCTGGCAAAAAGATAAACAGTATGACCGTTTGGGTCTTGTTGACAAATACACAAATATTTTGGGTATAGATATTCCATCCCTGACAGTTCCCGTACGCCCGGGGCGTAATCTTGCGGTAATTCTTGAAATCGCAGCGATGAACAACCGTCAAAGACGTATGGGCTACAATGCCGCAGAGGCACTTAACAACAGACTGCTCAGCCAGATGAACGAAGAACTTTAAAAGACAGAAAGGAACATAAAAAATGCAGATTCTTACTGATTTGCACACGCACACCTTGGCAAGTGCTCATGTTTTCAGCACTCTTTATGAAAATCTTTGTACTGCAAAGGAAAAGGGACTTGAACTTATAGCACTGACAGACCATGCACCCAATCTTCCCGATTCCCCTCATGAGTGGCATTTTTTAGGATATTCCAACGCCCCGAATTTTTACAAAGGTATAAAAATTCTGTTAGGAGTTGAACTTAATATACTGAACAAGAATGGCGAAATTGATCTGCCTGTAGCTCTCCTTGAAAGCAGAATTCAGCTTGCCATTGCATCAATCCATAAGCCTGCGTATCAGGAAGCCGCCGGTGGAGACCATACTGAAACGTGGCTTAATGTTATTAAAAATCCATATGTTGATATATTGGGACACAGCGGCTCACCGGATTTTATGTATGACATTGACACAGTTGTAACTGCCGCAAAAGAAGCAAATGTGTGCATAGAAATAAACAATCATTCCTTCCGTGCAAGGCCTGCAAACATTGACAGATGCAGGAAAATCGCACTTGCTTGCAAGCGAATCGGCACAAAAATTGTGGTTAATTCTGACGCTCATTTTATGGGACAGGTCGGAAATGTTGAAAAAGCGGCAGCAATGCTTAAAGAAATTGACTTCCCCGAAGAATTGATTATGAATTTGAATGCAGAAAGAGTCATAAAATATATTGAAAACAAAAAGAACAAAAAGTTAGAGTTTGGAGAATAATTTTATGCGAGAAGCTTTTGAAAAAATTTTAGGACCTGAAAATGTGCTCATCGACGAGCCGATGTCAAAGCATACCACATTTAAAATCGGCGGTACTGCTGACTATTTTCTTATTCCTCAGACAGAAGAACAATTTAAAAATACTTACCTAACTGCAAAAAAAGCAAATTTACCTGTGTTCATTTTAGGGAATGGTTCTAACCTTTTGGTCGGAGACAAAGGTATCCGTGGGGTTGTTATCAGCCTTTTCAGAAAGCTTGACGAAGTGCATATTTCAGGAAATGAGCTTTTCGCAGGCAGCGGTGTTACTTTAACACGTGCCTCCTCTGAGGCACTTAACGCTTCATTAAGTGGGCTGGAGTTTGCATCTGGCATCCCCGGGACTGTTGGTGGCGGCGTGTATATGAATGCCGGTGCATATGGCGGAGAACTTAAAGACGTGATTAAAAACGTACGCTTTATGGACAGCGATGGTAACATCTCCGTTATAGACAAAGCAGATTGCAACTTTGGGTATCGAAAGAGTATTTTTGCAGATAAAGGCTATACAGTTCTTGGTTGCACATTCGAGCTTGAGCCGGATGACTTTGACAACATACGGGAAAGAATTAACGATTTTACCAATCGGAGAGTTACAAAGCAACCTATCGAAAAACCCAGTGCAGGAAGTGTTTTTAAGCGTCCTGAGGGATATTTTGCAGGTGCTCTTATTGAAGGTGCAAATCTTAAAGGCTTTTCAATAGGCGGAGCTCAAGTGTCTGAAAAGCACGCCGGATTTATTATAAACACGGGCACAGCTTCGGCAGCAGACGTTCTTGCACTTATCAGACACATTCAGGATACTGTTAAAGAAAAATACGGTGTGATGCTTGAAACAGAAGTTAAGATGGTAGGAGAATTTTAGCTTTTTATATAAGATTATAGAGAAAGGGGGACAAAAATGAAGTCATTTTCTTTAAAGGCAAAGGAATCAATTTGCAAACTTCCCGCAACAAAGGCCTGCTGTATTGATGCAGAAATTATGGGTTTTTTGCTGTTTGCAGGGCGATTTTCCGGTATGGAAATCAAGGTAACCTCGGAAAACTGTGAAATCCTTAAACGCCTTGCAATGCTGGTAAAGAGAAGCTGTCATATGGCAGTTTTAGTTGAAGAAGGAAAAAACGGATATTTTTGCATCCTCCCTCACAAAAAACTGATTGATATGTTTCTTAGTTACGAAACCTCAAACAAAAGCCTTTCAGAGCTTTTTGCATCTTCAGAATGTTGCAAAAGTGCTTTTTTAAGAGGAGCTTTTTTGGGTGGCGGCATCGTTATCGACCCTAACAAAAATTACAATATGGAATTTCTTACACCAAGTGAAAGTGTGTGTAATGATTTTTTGATTTTTCTTAAAGAATTAGATCTTGATTTTAAGCTTACCAATCGCAGAGGCAGCTTTGTTCTTTACACCAAACAAAGCGATACTATCTGCGATGTACTTACTTACATAGGGGCGTTTTCTGCCCAGATGGAAATTCTTAATCTTAAAATTGAACGTGAAATGAGAAACGACTGGAATCGTGTGGCAAACAGTGAAAACGCAAATCTTGACAAAACAATAACTGCCGCCGTAAAACAAATAAAAGCAATCATTAAGATTGAAAAGGAAATCGGTCTGGAGAATTTACCTCCGGAGCTTCGTGAAATTGCAGTGCTCAGGAAAGAAAACAAGGATTTAAGCCTTGAGGCACTTGGTTCCAAGCTCACGCCAAAGCTCACAAAATCAGGAGTAAATCACAGACTTAAAAAGCTTTTGGATATAGCCGAAAATGGTCTTTTGAAATAGAGCTCAGGACAAAACAAAAGGAAGTGATAAATATGTCTTTTGCACATTTGCATACACACACCGCATACAGTCTTCTGGATGGGGAAGGTACAATTAAAAAAATCCTTGACCGAGCAAAAGAACTCGGGCAAACCGCTATGGCAATTACCGACCATGGTGCGATGTTTGGTGTCATTGACTTTTATGAGTATGCAAAAAGCATTGGCATAAAGCCCGTACTTGGCTGTGAGGTTTACGTTGCGGCAAGAGGCAGAAAAGATAAGGTCCACGAGCTTGATTCCTCCAGCTCACATTTAATTCTTCTGGCAAAAGATAACACCGGCTTTAAAAATCTGATGAAGATTGTTTCAATCGGATATGTCGAAGGCTTTTATTACAGACCACGTATCGATATGGAAACTCTTCGTGAACACAGCGAAGGCTTAATTGCCCTCAGTGCGTGTATGATAGGTGTTCTTTCGAAAAAGATTTTAAACGGAAGCTACGATGATGCAAAAAATGCAGCTTTGGAGTTTATCGATATTTTTGGCAAAGAGAATTATTTTATTGAAATTCAGGATCACGGTATATACGAGCAAAAGCTGTTAAATCGTGAGCTTATCCGGCTTGCCCGTGAACTTGATTTGGGTATCGTTGCCACAAACGACATACACTATGTAAAACGTGCTGACGCTGAATTTCAGGACGTTCTTATGTGTATACAAATGGGAAAAACTATATACGATGATGA
>JAZNMD010000162.1:0-13398 GCA_045579385.1 Clostridia bacterium | reverse complement strand
AATGTACTTAAACAAAAGATGATATTGTTTGTGAAAGAAGATAGATTATTCTTTCAATCTATTTTTATGTGTTATTTAAATATATAAATACACTTACCCGGCCGGATTATTTCACTTTCTGTACCATTCGCTGACAGTATTGCTGCCGGCGAGATTTGATAGCGTTTTGCAATATCCCAAAGGGTGTCACCCTTTTGCACAAAATACACAATCATAGAGCCTTTTGGCTGCTTTGGGGCATCTTCAAGCAGCACTATTTCTGAAATCGCTTCCGCCTGCTTGGTTTGGGTTACTTTTACAGCAAGTGAAAGGTTTGCTCTGACTTCCAAGTCTCTTTCTCCGCTGATGGTGCATGAAGTGTGACGAGCCTCTGCCTTGGCATCGCATACAGCATCGGGCGTTACCCCGTCTATGCTAAATGTATGTGAAAATGGCAGAATATGGCTGAAGCCTGAGGCAGGCTGAGAAGAGTCCAGCGACAGATACAAAAATGTGCAGGTCAGATATCCTTTAATATTGACTGCTCTATCTTCTGCGGTCACACTCTCGATGGTGGGAACGCTGTTACACTCGCAAAGACGATGCATTTCAGGGAGGTAGTCAGGAATTTTTACCAGTTCTTTAAGTGCCAGACTTTCGGTTGCGCTTCCTACAAGCTGTTCAAGCGAGTAGGTTTCTTTTTTTATTTCTACGGGTACGCTTTGAGAATAGGCGTCCGCTAAGATGCTGAGAGGAACACAGGCAAATGCTTTTAACGCAAACTCAATGGTAAATTCGCAGCTTAAGATTCGGTTGTCGCCATCGCTGTCCTGACAAATTTCAAAATAGAATTCCTTTACCCGATACTCAGGCTCCAGAGTCATATCCTCCCTGAGACCTTCAATCTCAAGTAGTTCGCTGAAAGGTATGGTGTGTTCCATAACTTCCGGAGCTACGTCGTCCGTGTCGCCGCAATAAAGAGTGCATACTTTCAGCTCTCCGCTTATTGCCAGCTTATCTGCGGTTATGCGTAGCTCAGCCGGATATGCTCTGACGGAAAATTTAAGGATCTCACTGACGGAGGGCTTGCCCGAAGGAACTTCAAGCCTTTCCCTTACAATAACATCACGTAATGCATCAACACAAGGGTTATAGAGATTAATGGGGCAGCGAAGAAGCTCAATGTCAGAATCCTCGTCAACATCTTTAACAATATCAAGCTCCTTTACTCCTAAAAGGCGTATACAAAGTGCAAGCCTGGTGCGTACGTTCAGCTTTCGGCTGTTTAAAAGTGTGTATTCTGCAGGCTCGCACTCTGCATCAACGCTTAGTTCCATTCCCGCATCCGCACCGGGTATGTCCACCGGGTAGTTGAATTCCTGAGTGCAGTTTATGGCCTTGACTGAGCCGGGAATACCGTTGTCGGGGACATAAAGGAGACTGAAATTAACTGTTCCCTGAATAAAAACTTTTTCGCCCTGTATGTGCTTGTGACTGATTGTTGCTTCGCTGTCAGCTTGCAGAATTTTTATAATGTCAGGCTTTACGTCGGGAACGATAACGTCACTTTCCACGGTGGTCTGACAGAATTTCGAGCATATGACTTCTGAAATTTCCAGATGCTCTTTTTGAAGTTTTACTGGCATAGTACTTTCCCTCACTTCGAAATATTCTTGGTTTTTGGTATATACTATGAAGAAGAATGCACGTATATTCCTAAAACACTATTTCGGGGAGGTCAATATAGTCAGAAAGCAATATATATCCAAGGGCAAGCACCATAAGAAGATTATCGTTGTCCTCTTTTTCAAGAAACAAAAATATCAGCGCTATCAAAAGCAAATCCTCGGCACTTAAAAAGCCGAACAATTTTTTGCTTTTAGAGTCATAAAGTGATGACGGAAGCAAAAATTGCAGAAAGTTACTTTTTGATGCGGTATCTTTAGATTTGCCAGCGGTATTCTTGTAATTTGAAGAAGTTCCCTGTCCACAGTTAATCCCCTGATTTGCAGGTCTTTGTTGTGATTTTGCAATTTGCAGTGGCATAGTGCGTCTTTTTAGCTGATTTGGATTTTGCCTTGGCGCTTCTTTTTGCATCTGTCTTTCAGTCTGAGCTGTGGCAGGCATATTAGGCCGCTCACTGTGCGGAGCGGGTTGTCTGTTATAAGGAGACGGGGTATTTCGGGACGGATTTCGGTTGTCAAAATGACTGTAAATGTCAAACACCCCCAATCCCTGAATCCTTGAATGCTTTAAGTGCTTTTGTTACTGTCAGTATTTTTGCTGCTGAGTCCAGCTTGCGGCGGCGTTCTTCCCGGAGAAACGGTTTAAGTGCCTGCAGAAATGCGGCGTTTGAGTCGTTTGCACCGTTTCCGACAGCGTCCATAATATTTTTAAGCTTTAAAAGAGTTCCGACGTCGCCTGCACCCGAAAAAAGGTCAAAAGGCGAGGCGTGGGAAGAAGATGGTTTTTGTCCGGCATCTGACGTGTTTTCTGTTGACGTGGCACTTCCTGTCAGCATTTCGAGCATTCCTTGCAGCTGATTTTGCCCATCCTCGGAGGACAGCATTTGCTGCACCTCGTCTACTATCTTAGAAAGGTCGAGCTCTTCTGACATAAACGCTGCCTCCTTTCTGAATTATTTGTTTTTTACTATTTGCTCTAATTTTGATATAAGCTCTTTGTTTTGAACAAGCTCTTTTAGTTGATTTGGGTTACTTTGCAGTATATTTTGAAGATTATTTCCGTTGGAAGCCGTAAGTTGCCCCGAAAGACCTGATTCTTTAATAGCTTTTTCGGCTTTTTCAAGCTGTTCCTTAGAAAGCCCCTGGCTGATTTGCTTAAGTCCCTGTGCAAGCATCTGCGGGGTCATTTTGGAAAGCATTTCCTGAAGAGTCATATTTTCACACCTCTTTTATTTTGGTTTGCCAGAAATTCATATTTCTTTTCAATAAACATTATATGAAAAATTAAGAAAATAGTGACAAATTCATTAATTTGTGTTAGAATGATTGCGAGGAGATGAGGGATAGTGATAAAGGCTTTGATTTTCAGTGATTCTCATAAGCGGTTTGAGCCTATGAGGCTTGCAATTGAAAATGAAGTTGGAGTAAACTGGATTATACACGCAGGCGATGTGAATGATGATGTGGAGGATTTAATGGCACTTTATCCCAAAATCCCCGTAGCAAGCGTGAAAGGCAACAATGATTTCTGGATAAATAATGTTCCTGAAGAGAGACTGTTTGAGCTTGAGGGCGTGAAGATTTTTTTGACACACGGGCATTTATTTGGTGTAAAGTATTCACTTTCAAAACTTTACAAAAAGGGAGAAGAGCTTGGTGCAAAGCTTTGCATATTTGGGCATACGCATATGGCGCACTGCGAAAAGATAGGTGATGTGACACTTTTTAACCCGGGTGCTGTACTAAAAAGCTATGGTGTTTTAGAGATAAATGGTAAAGATTTCAATATAGAGATCAGGGAGGCAAAAAAATGATTCTTGCAATTGATGTAGGTAATACTCAGATAGTGGTGGCTCTTTTTGAGGAGGATGCCCTTAAAAACAGCTGGAGAATATCGACTGATAAGAATAAGTCTTCAGATGAAATTGGTATGGTGCTTATGCAGATGCTTGGAATAAACGGGATTTCTGCTGATGATATTGAAGATGTAATCATATCCTCGGTTGTTCCGCCGATTATGCATTCACTTACAAATGCTGTGAGGCGTTACATTGGATGCACACCTTTGGTGGTGGGGGCAGGGATTAAAACCGGTCTTAACATACGTTACGATAATCCCAAAGAGGTGGGCACTGACCGTATAGTAAATGCGGTTGCGGCCATTCATAAGTACGGAACACCTCTGATAATCGTTGATTTTGGCACAGCAAATACTTACTGTGCAATCAATCAGGAGGGCGAATATCTGGGCGGTATAATCACAGCCGGAATAAAAATTTCAATGGATGCACTTTTTGAACGTGCTGCGAAACTTCCCAAAGTGGAGATTGTGAAGCCTTCTTCTGTGATAGGAAAGAACACAGTTTCAGCTATGCAATCAGGTGCAATATATGGGCAGGCAGGTCAGGTTGACAGAATTGTCTGCGAGATGAAAAAAGAGCTTGGCACGGATGATTGCAAGGTGGTTGCAACCGGCGGATTTGCTTCGCTGATTGCGGCGGAAAGTAACGAGATTGACATTGTTGACAAGGCATTGACTTTGGAGGGACTCAATCTCATTTACAAAAAAAATAAAGGATAATAAAAAGGGGATGTTAAAATTGTCCCGACCGCAAAAAGACGGGAAAATCAAATAATATCCCTTGTGAAACGGGAATAAAAAACTGTTACAAATGTTGAAAAGCCGCATTATTATGCGGCTTTTCTGTTTTTATAGTCTTTTTGCTACGCACAAACCTCGCCTCTCGGTATACACAAGTACACATTCGGGTTCACAAAAGTCTTGCTTTTGGCTCAGTTTGTGTGTTCTGAATCAATTTTACCTATCCCCTAAACAGCTTCTTTTTAGATGGAACAAAATCATATAATTGGTGGGTAAAAGTCGCAGGCGGGAATTTTTCGTCTACGACTTTTTGCATATCCCCATATACGGGCAATATTCACAGGGGTCAAAGCCCGAAATTGCGGGTGGGTTTGCTTCGATAATTCCATCCGAGATTTTGTCAGCGGTCTCTGATGCACAAAGCTCTGCATCAGAGAGGCGTTTTTCAAAAAGCTCCTTTACAAGGCGTGATTTTGCATCGCAGGTTATGTAATGGACAGAGGCTTTATCTCCACAGTTATGGTCAATTGCCGAGATAACCTCAGGCTCGTCCAGAAAAATACCGTGAGCTTTTATTCCGTTATTCATTTCTGTTTCCCATTGTTTTTCATCGGGGGGGGAATCAAAGCTTAAGATAGGATCATTCATTTGCAGATACATCATTGCGGCGGGGATTTGCCCCTCTTTTGCACTTGCAACAGCATTTGCATATATAAATGGCTGAATGGTAATTCCTGCATCTATCATTGCGGGGTCAAGACGTTTCTCGGAGGATTTGTAATCAGTTATGGCGATGTAATCACTGCCGCCTATATGGGCAAGGTCAATTTTGTCAATAAAGCCTTTAAGATAGACGGGACCATTTTTTGTTTTGAGTTCATACGGAGGCAGAGCGCCATGCTTCCCGAAGCTTACTTCAAATCCAGCGGGTCTGAAATCGCTGTTTGAGTAGAACCCTACAAGCTTCCAGGCGGTTGAAGTGGCAATACTTTTAAGACGCGTCAGCATATAACCATAGTAATTTGAAGTAGTAAAAAGCGGATTGTCGGCACTTTTTGTTATGTCGGATAAGATATCCGAAATTTCGTTAAAGCATTCGTCGCGGGTAATGCCTGAGTAATCGGCATCCTTTTTATTTTTAAAATATCTGCAAAGAATATCGTGCAGAATTGTGCCCGTATCGGTGGATTTAAGCCCTCCCAGCAGACGCTCATCAGCTAAGAGTCCATACCTCATAAAGTATGAAAATGCACAGGCATTGTATTTTTCCAATTTGGACACACTAAGCGTTAAAGGCTCCCCGTAAAGTTTTTTGACAAGCTTAGGCGAAAGCTCGTCGGGAGTATTGGCAAGGGTATTCATATTTTCAAAATGCTGCAGTTTTTTTGCATAGCTTTCATCTTCGTTAAAACAATCAAACACACTTTTCCAAAGCGGCGGAAGCTTTTTTAAATCGAAATTGCACTCAAAAAGGCGGGCACAAAGTTCACTGAAGGTGCTTTCCTTTCCTTCTATCAGGTCAAATTCATTATCTCCTGATTCAAACTGAAGGTCGGGGAAGATGTTAGATTTTATGTTTTTGATAATCTCCGAGCCGCCCAGACTTTTACCATCACTGTCACTTACGGGAGATAAGAGATACAGCTCATTCTGCGGTGTGGAAAAAACAGAGTATATAAGGAAGAGATCCTCCTTTTGTCTGGTGTAGGAATCGGGGGCAAGGAGAAAGCCTGATTCCTTAAGTAGCAATCTTTCTGCATCGGAGATGATACCTTCACTTGTTATTGCCTGAGGGAACACTCCGTCGACCACGCCAAGAACAATGACAACCTTGACGCCCGTGCTGCGGAAACGCCCGATTTCGCTTATCATTACCTTGTCTTGAGTTGGAGGAATGATACCGACTGTAAGCTCACCGCAGCAAGCAGAAAACAGCTCGTAAAATTCTGCGAAGGTAGCGTTTGTATCGCCCATACAATCAGAAATGCGGGCTATAAGTGAGGCAAAGCTGTTCCAGACAGCCTCGGTGTATTCTGCTTCTTCAAGGCTTCCCTGATTTCTGAAAAACTGAGCCTTTGTCTCAACAGAGGCTTGAATATTCAATTGATTCAGCCAGCTGCAAAGCCCTGAGCAGATATTGGATATGGTTTTTCTGCCTTTAAAGGACGACAAAAGGTCAAGCAGCGGAGTCGTGACAGCTTTTTTGATTTCATTAATTTTATCCATATCAAAGGCGGAGCGGGGGTTAAAAGCCCAATCGCCTTTTTCGTTCCATTGCTTGTGGCTGATATCTGCCGCAAGGATATAGTTCTCAAAAATGTCAGCCTCGGCACTTGCGATGCTCCAGAAGCCTGAACGCAAGATGGTCATAATGCGAGTGTAGGAGAAACCGAATGCAAGTATTTCCAAGATGGACAAAAGCATTCGCATAAGCGGACTTTCGGCAAGATTAAGCTTGCGGTCCATAAAAAAGCTGATTTCGTGTTGGCGAAACACGGATGGCAGCAAAAGACTGTACCTTGCTGCATCCCCTGTAAGCACAAGAAAATCGTTAAAGCTGTAGCCTTTGGTGCGGCAGAGGCTAAGGATAATTCTTGCTGCCTGCTGAACCTCGGCATAGTAGTTTTGTGGTTTTAATATATGGATTGATTCGGGAATTCCTTTAACCTTTGACGGTGCGGGGGAAAAATAATTTTCCTTAAGATGCAAAAGCTCCGAAAATGAGTCCGGGTTTTGTTGTTCGTTATAAAAGTGTGGTGCTTTTACGGTAATGCCAAGCTCTGCCGCCATATGACACAGATTTTTGTAGCAGGCATTTTGCGAGAAAAATGCGGCAGAATCATCCGTGAGTGAGTCGGAGCAAAGGGAGATGCAAAGGTCTGCTTTTGTCATCAGCATTTTAAGTGCTTCGTATTCTACGGGGGTAAAGCTTCGGAAAAAGCTTATGTAAATGGTGCCTGAGATAAAATCTGCCTGCTTGATTTTGGGTATTGCAAGCGGAAGATTGTCTTCGGCGTCCGCTCCGGTTTCTTCAAGCAGAAAATTGAATTTTTCATAGATTTTTGCGAGGTCAGAAAGCTTTGCTGAAAGAGTGGTGCCGGCAAATTTTTCTGAAGCTGTTAAAAGAGCTGACGGGGAAACGCTGTAACGTTTAAATTCCGAAATCAAAGAAACAATAAGACCTGAAAAGCCGGATTGACTTGCATTGCCGGAAAAACACGAAAGGTCTCCTTTGCACAGCTGCATACTGCGGCAAGCAAGCAGATATTTGCCTGCTTTGTCTGCGTATTTTGTGCGCAGGGGACCAAGCTTTGAAAAAAGCATATTTGCAAGGCGTGAAAACGTAAGCACCTGTATTTTGTTTTGAGCAGAAAGCCCTAAGCGGGAAATAAGTTCCTCTTCGGCATACATTGAATATTGTTCAGGCACTAAAACAAAAGCCGATTTCCCCGATTGTGCATCGGAAACCGCACGGCTGTAAATCCGGGTTTGTTTTTCAGATTCTGAAGTTCCCAACAAAAATTCAAGCATACGGGATACCTCCTAAAGTATAAAAGTGCCCGAGGCATCATATAAATATATGTATATATTTAAGTATATCATTTTACAAAGAATTATGCAATAAGAATTTTGGCTGATTGGGGACAGTTGAAACAAGCGGGGAGATAAGACTGCGCCTTGCGGGACGACAAAATTAAGGGATGAGAAAGTAACGGATTTAAGGTTTATGGAGCATAACTCCCTTCGGCTTAAGAAAAACGTCCGAGGAGAGAAAAATAAAAGAAGAATAAAAACGGAGGATTGAGGTATGAAAGCAAAGGAATGTGTAGCTATGATACTTGCGGGCGGTCAGGGAAGCCGATTGGGTGTGCTTACAAAGGATATTGCAAAGCCTGCTGTTCCCTTTGGGGGAAAGTACAGAATAATAGATTTTTCGTTGAGCAACTGTGCTCATTCGGGCATAACTACGGTGGGAGTTTTGACTCAGTATCAGCCCTTTGAGCTTAATACTTATATTGGGAATGGAAGACCCTGGGACTTGGACCGCAATGATGGCGGCGTTTATGTGCTTCCGCCATATGTTTCTGCCGACAAGGGAGAGTGGTACAAAGGGACAGCCAATGCAATTTATCAGAACATAGGCTTTATCAGTCGTTTTGACCCTAAGTATGTTGTGGTTTTGTCGGGAGACCACATTTACAAGATGGATTATTCACTGATGCTGAAAGAGCATAAAAAGGCAGGAGCGGCGGCGACCATTGCGGTTATCGAGGTGCCGATTGAGGAGGCTTCACGCTTTGGAATTATGAATACCGACGAGAAGCTCAATATAACAGAATTTGAGGAAAAACCCAAAAATCCAAAGAGTAATCTTGCGTCAATGGGTGTTTATGTGTTTAATTGGTCTGTTCTTAAAAAATATCTTATTGCCGATGAAAATGACCCGAAGTCAGACAATGACTTTGGAAAGAATATAATACCCAAAATGCTTGCTGACGGGAATAAATTGCTTGCTTATAAATTTGATGGATACTGGAAAGATGTCGGAACCATCAGCAGTCTTTGGGAGGCTAATATGGAATTGCTTTCTGAAAATCCGGGATATGTGCTTGATGATGAAGAATGGAAAATTTTCAGTCGGAATCCCGTTAAAGCTCCGCATTATCTGGGACAGACAGCAAGTGTGAAGAATTGCTATATAACGGAAGGGTGTGAAATTGCAGGCGAGGTCTGGAATTCTGTTATTTTCGGGGGCGTAAGGATTGATGAGGGAGCGGTGGTAAAAAATTCAGTTTTGTTCCCGGGGGCAACTGTTAAAAGCGGTGCTGTGATTGAAAAGGCAATTCTTGCGACAAATGCGTGCATTTTGGAAAATGCGGAGATTGGCTCGGATGACCCCGAGGCACTTGAGGAATTCTGCGATGAAAAGATTTGTTCCGGAGGGATAAGCCTTATAGGTCCTGATGTTGTAGTTGAAGAGGGGGTTAAAATTCGAAAATCTTCTATGGTAACAAGGAATATTAGACTTGGAGAAATGGTAAAGGTAAAGGGTAAGGCGCATACAATAATTGCATAGGAGGGAATGATATGGATAATGTGTTGGGATTGATTTTTTCAGATAATACAGCGGTTAATCTGGGGGAGCTTATGAAGGTGCGTGCACTTGCGGCGGTGCCCGTGGGCGGCAGATACCGGATGGTAGATTTTATGCTGTCGAATATGGCGAATTCAGGGATAGTAAATGTGGGACTTACAACGGGGAAAAAGCACCGTTCGCTGAGCGACCACGTGGGGAGCGGCAGAGCGTGGGATATGGCAAGAAAAGAAACAGGGCTTTTCCTTATTCCGCCACCGGAGGGCGAGAATGGTGCAGGCATTACAGACGGGTTGGATTTTATAAATTCCGCAATGAGCTTTTTAAGCAGAAGCCGTCAGGAATATGTTTTTATCAGTGATTGCAACACAATTTGCAATATTAATCTTGAGGAGGTTGCAGATTTTCATTACAAGAATGATGCGGATATCACGGTAGTTTACACCAGGGTGGGAAAACTCGGAAACCGTGAACTGAGGAGCCAGATTTTGCTTGATATATCAGAAAGCGGCGAGGTTGAGGATATTCAGCTTTACCCCAAAAAGCAGATGTTAGATTTTTCGTATATGAATATGATGTTTATAAAAAAGGACCTTTTGATTGACCTTGTTTGGGACTGCCTTGCTCACAACAAGCACTCGCTTTCTCAGGATGTGCTGTTTGCGAATGTTAAAAAGCTCAGAATTTTTGGATATGAGTTTAACGGGTACAAAAAAACCATTGACAGCATAAAGTCGTTTTTTGAGTTTAACCTTGAACTTCTTAATAAAGAAGTCAGGAAAGAACTTTTCGGCTCTTCTTCAGAGAGGGCAATTCATACCAAGGAAAAAGACAGCTTCCCCACAAAATACGGAAATTTAGCTGAGGTTAAAAACTCGGTTGTGGCGGACGGATGTGTTATTGAAGGAAAGGTTAAAAACTGCATTATATTCCGCGGAGTAAAGATAGGCAAAAATTCGGTGGTGGAAAATTCAGTTATAATGCAAAATTCGCGTATTATGGATAATTGCTGTGTTGAAAATGTAGTTTTTGACAAGGAGGTTATTCTTGGCAGTGGAAAGCGGATTATCGGACAAAAAACATATCCGCTGGTAATAGGAAAGCGGACAGTGGTTTAAGGTTTGTGAAGCTTGACGCTAATAGGCTTAAAAAATGAGCTGCAGCAAAGCATTTGCTGCAGCTTGTCTTGTTTTTATATATCTGCCAAAATTCCGGGGTAAAGTCCAAATTTGGCAAAGCAATAATCTTCGTTCCAGCTCCAGAATGGTATTGGGCGATATTTTTTGTGTACCTCTTTAAGCATGGCTAATATTCCTCTCGGGTAATATATGGTTTTTAGTTTTCTTCTTCATCTGCATCAAATGAACCGGTATAAAGTTTGTAATACTTTCCTTTTTCTGCAATCAAATCGTCGTGGTTGCCACGCTCGATAATTCTACCATTTTCCATAACCATAATCACGTCGGAATTCTGGATAGTTGAAAGGCGATGGGCAATTACAAAAACTGTCCGTCCTTTCATCAATGAATCCATTCCACTTTGAACAATACTCTCTGTTCGGGTGTCGATGCTGGAGGTTGCCTCATCAAGAATCATAACGGGCGGGTCGCAAACAGCGGCACGTGCAATTGCAAGAAGCTGTCTTTGCCCTTGCGAAAGGCCCTCGCCACCATTTCTTAAGACGGTGTCATAGCCTTGGGGGAGCATACTGATAAAGCCATCAGCATTTGCAAGGCGGGCAGCTGCATAGACTTCCTCGTCGGTGGCATCAAGTCTGCCATAACGGATATTTTCCATAACCGTACCCGTAAAAAGATGTGTATCCTGCAACACCATACCGAGTGAAGCACGGAGATTATTCTTTTTTATTTTGGTTATGTTTATACCGTCATAGCGGATTTTGCCTTCCTGAATATCGTAAAATCTGTTAAGCAGATTTGTGATGGTTGTTTTGCCTGCACCGGTAGCACCTACAAGTGCAATCTTTTGCCCCGGTTTTGCATACATTGAGATGTCGTGCAGAACGGTTTTTTCAGACAGGTATCCAAAGGTTACGGACTCCAGATTTACGTCGCCTGTGAGTTTTGTAAAGGTGGTTATTCCGTCTGAGTGGGGGTGTTTCCATGCCCAAAGCCCGGTGCGCTTTTCAGATTCCGTAAGCTGCCCGTCTTTTTCTTCGGCATTTACCAGCGTTACATAGCCCTCATCCGACTCACTTTCTTCATCTATAAGTTCAAAAATACGTTCCGCACCTGCAAGGGCCATAATTATTGAGTTTATTTGCTGTGACATATGGCTTATGGGCATTGTGAAGCTTCTGCTGAGCTGCAGAAAGGCAGCAATCATACCGACAGTTATTGTTGAGACGCCAAGACGTGAAAGGAATGGCGGAACTCCTAAAATCGCAAGGGCACCGCCTGCGACTGCAAGCAGAACATACTGAAGATGCCCCATATTTCCCATTATCGGCATCAGAATATTTGCAAAAATGTTTGCGTGGGTTGCGTTGTAGCAAAGCTCTTCGTTGAGCTTGTCAAAGGATTCCTTGGTTTGTTTTTCGTGGCAGAAAACTTTGACAACCTTTTGCCCGTTGATGTGTTCTTCAATAAATCCGTTTGTTGCACCAAGTGCTTTTTGCTGTGCGGCAAAAAAGCCTGAACTTTTGCCTGTTATGCCTTTGCTGATTAAAAGGATGAAGCCTACAATCAAAAGAACAACCACTGTTAAAAGCACGCTTGTGCTGAGCATTGCAACAAGAACGGAGATGATTGTGATAACAGATGAAAAGGTCTGAGGCACACTTTGGGTAATCATCTGGCGCAGGGTGTCGGTGTCATTTGTGTAGCGACTCATTGTGTCGCCATGGGAGTGTGTGTCAAAATAAGATATCGGAAGTGTCTGCATTTTTGCAAACATATCATCCCTGATTTTTTTTAGAACTCCCTGCCCGACGATAATCATTATGCGGCTATACAGGAAGGTGGAAATCACACCTGCGACATAAATTCCAAGCATTTTTAAAATAGAAAAGAGTAGGGGCGTAAAATCTCTGCTTCCGCTTTTTAACATTGGAGTTACATGGTCATCCAGAATGGTTTTTATAAACATAGAACCGCGAACCCCTGCAACAGAACTGATAATGATAAAAATCACAACTGCTGCAAAATGAAGCTTGTATCCGCTGAAAATATACGAAAGAAGCCTTTTAAGGGTTTTGCGTGTGTCGTTGGGGCGACGTGAAATGTGCATTGCCCCGCCTCGTCCGGGTCTACTCATTGTCAATTACCTCCCGCTGCTGAGAATCATATATTTCGCGATAAATCCGGTTGTTTTCAAGCAGGTTTTCGTGTGTGTCAAAAGCGTCTATTTCGCCATTTTCCATAACGATAATACGGTCAGCGTGACGGATTGAGGATACCCTTTGAGAGATTATTATCTTTGTGGTATCGGGGATTTCCTCGGCAAAGGCTGTGCGTATAAGACCGTCGGTCTCGGTGTCGACTGCACTTGTGGAGTCATCAAGAATGAGAATTTTTGGCTTTTTAAGAAGTGCACGTGCGATACATATACGCTGTTTTTGCCCGCCAGAAACATTTTTACCGCCCTGCTCAATGTGGGTGTCGTATTTGTCGGGGAAGGTGTTTATAAAGCCATCTGCCTGGGCAAGCTGACACACTTTGATAATTTCTTCATCACTTGCGTCCTGATTTCCCCATTTAAGATTTTCTTTTATTGTCCCCGAAAACAGCTCGTTTTTCTGGAGCACCATTGCAACGCTGTCACGAAGTGCTTTGATGTTGTAGCTGCGAACATCAGCTCCGCCAACCAAAACCGCACCTTCGGTTGTGTCATAAAGTCTTGGAATAAGCTGCACAAGTGTGGATTTGGCACTTCCCGTGCCGCCGATTATACCAATTGTTTCGCCTGAGCGAATGGAAATGTTTATATTTTTAAGACAAATGTTGTCTCTGCTTTTTGAGTAGCTGAAAAAAACGTTTTGAAACTCCACCGAACCATCTTTAACGGTTATGACCTCG
>JAZNMD010000161.1:0-9079 GCA_045579385.1 Clostridia bacterium | reverse complement strand
CTGCGAAGAAACAACCCATTTATGGGTAGCAGGTAACAGTTGCATGGCTGGCAGGCCAATAAAAAAGCGCACTTGTGCGCAGCCAGTAGCATTAGGGCTATGCCCGAAAATGAAATACGCCCCGTTATACGGGGGGATATTTATTGCCTAAAAAAAGAATAATTTTACGTCCAAAGCATTGAAAAACTGCTTGGGATGTGCTACAATGAGGAAAACTGAAACTGAGTGGTAGAGGGGAAAATATGAAAAAAGAAACAAGGCTTTACAACGTGCTGTTTCCGGTATGGATGCTGTTTTTGTTTCCGATTACCTGGCTTGTTGTATTGCCGGGGAATTTCATTATCGACAGCATGGTCCTTCTAGTATCAATAACCCTTTTGGGAATTGATGAAAAGAAGAGTTTTTACAAAAAGAATATTTTAAAAATATTTTCTTTTGGAATACTTGCTGATGCCATTGGCTCGGCATATATGCTTGGAATTATGTTCCGGGGCCAGGCGGCCTCAGCGGATGATCTTTCTCTGACAATCCCGGCACTTTTAATATCGTCTGTTTTGATTTTTGTGTTTAATTATTTTGTGACATTTAAAAATTGCGGTAAAAAAGCAAGACTTCTTTTACCGCTGATATTTGCGGTTATAACCGCTCCATATACTTTTCTAATTCCGACATCGTGGATGTATTAAAAGAAAGGCAGTGAGCAAATGAATTTTGAACTTCTTAAAAAGGCTTTGGATAATATAGTTGCCGAGGGCAAAGCACCCGGGGTGGACTGTATTATTTACAAAAATCACGAACAGGTTTTTCGTTATTTTACGGGACTTAAGGATATTGAAAACGGGAAAAAGATTGACGGAAACGAGCTTTATCTCATCTATTCAATGACCAAAATGCTGACCTGTGTATCGGCACTTCAGCTTTTTGAGAAGGGCAAATTCAAGATGGAGGATTGCCTCTCGGATTATATACCTGAATTCGGTACAATGAAGCTTTCTGAAAACAGCCTTTCTGCTGAGGATGCGGCAAAAATAACAACGGGAAGCTCAATGGGTGCAAAAACAGAGACAAAGGCAATTGGATATGCAAAAAATCCTATAAGAATTATAGATTTATTTACAATGTCAGCAGGACTTGATTATAATCTGCAAGCTGACGGAATAAAAAAAGCTGTGGCAGAGGGAAGAACCTCCACAAAAGAAATCGTGAAGGCTCTTTCAGAAACCGTGCTGGGCTTTGAACCGGGAACTGATTTTAATTACAGTTTGTGTCACGATGTTCTGGGGGTGCTGGTTGAAATCTGGTCCGGCTTAAGCCTTGGGGAGTATATGCAAAAGAATATATTTGAACCCATTGGTATGAAGGACACATTTTTTGATGTTCCAAAAGATGCTGACAGACTTTCGCGTATGGCTGTGCGATATACAATTGAAGATGGAAAGTACAAAGCTCTTCCGCTCAAGTGTTTGTATAACGTAAGTCCGGAATATGAAAGCGGCGGAGCGGGACTTTGTTCTTCGCCTCTGGACTATGCATTGTTCCTTGACGCAATGGCAAACGGTGGCGTTGCAAAAAGCGGAAACCGCATTTTAAATGCCGACACAATTGACCTGATGCGGAAAAACCGCCTGCAAGGGAAAGGCTTTGATTCATTTCAACTCTTAAGACCGGGATACGGATATGGCCTTGGGGTAAGAACTCACTTGGATCCTGAAGTAAGCGGCTCACTGACCCCTGTTGGCGAATTCGGCTGGGACGGTGCAGCAGGTGCGTTTGCGATGGTTGTTCCGGAAAGCGGAATGTCTCTTACGTATTTTCAGCATTGTCATGCCTGGGTGCCCGAAACACACATAAAAATGAGAAATGCACTCTACGGATGTTTTGATGAAAAAAAGATTGATGTTTAACAGGCGACAAGGAGAGCTGTGAGGGCAAGAGAGGTATGTTGATTTTTTATCAGGCAGTTTAAGGCCTGTGGGAGGTGGCTCCCTTAGGGTTAAGAAAAGGAGACCTTAGATGGATATAGTTGTACTTGATGCGGCAACTCTGGGAAGTGACATTTCCCTTAAAAAAATAGAGGAGCTTGGGAGCGTAACAGTTTATCCCGGTACAAGCAGGAACGAGATAGCAGACAGAATACAAGATGCCGAAGTGGTTATACTTAACAAGATTAAACTCGGTAGCTTTGAGCTTGGCAAAGCTCAAAGACTTAAGCTTATATGTGTGACAGCAACGGGGTACGACAATATAGACATTGAGTATTGCAAAAAACGGGGAATTGCTGTTTCGAACATTGTGGGATATTCATCACACAGCGTAGCACAGCTGACTGCTGCTATGGTGCTGTCGCTGTCTGTCAATATGAAGCCATTCTCGGACTTTGTCACAAGCGGTGCTTATACAAAAAGCGGAGTGGCAAACCGACTTACCCCCGTGTATCACGAAATCTTTGGCAAGACCTGGGGTATTGTAGGATACGGGAATATAGGAAAAGAAGTAGGAGCGGTTGCGAGTGCTCTCGGATGCAGGGTTATTGTGAACAAAAAAACACCTGCTCAGGAAGCGGAGACCGTCAGTATTGATGAGCTTTGCAAAAGGGCAGATATAATAACAATCCACACTCCGCTGACCGAAGAAACCAAAAACCTCATAAGTCGTGAAAGAATTGCACTTATGAAAAAAGATGTTATCATTGTAAACACTGCCCGTGGGGCAGTTGTTGACGAGGCGGCTATCTGTGACGCTTTGTTAAAAGGAGAAATAGGGGCATTCGGGACAGATGTTTACTCGGTTGAGCCATTTGGCGAGGAGCATCCCTTCTTTAAAATAAAGACTATGGACAATGTTTGTCTTACTCCGCATATGGCGTGGGGCTCGTATGAATCACGTGAAAGGTGCGTATCAGAGGTTGCACAAAATATAATGGCGTTTACCCGCGGAGAAAAAAGAAACAGAGTTGATATAAAATAAAAGGAGAAAGAGGAATAAGCTATGGAAATAACAAAGGATATAAGATATGTTGGTGTAAATGATCACAATGTTGATTTGTTTGAGGGCCAGTTTAATGTGCCTGACGGAATATCTTACAACTCATACGTTGTTTGTGACGAAAAGGTGGCAGTTTTTGATTCGGTTGACAAAAACTTCTGTGATGAATGGCTTGAAAATATAAAAAGGGAGCTTGGCGACAAAAAAGTTGATTACCTTATCGTTCTTCATATGGAGCCTGACCATTCAGGAAGTATAAAAAGGTTTGCCGAAGCGTACCCCGATGCAAAAATCGTGGCAACCGCCAAAGCGATAGCGTTTATGCCGCAGTTTTTCGGGGCAGACTTTTTGCCTGATGCAATAACAGTAAACGATGGCGATGCATTAAGTCTCGGAAAGCATGAGCTTACCTTTATAACAGCACCTATGGTGCATTGGCCTGAGGTTATGATGGCTTATGAAAAATCCGAAAAAACTTTGTTTTCAGCAGATGCCTTTGGCAAGTTCGGGGCACTTGATAAAGAAGATGAAGAAGGCTGGGCTTGCGAAGCGCGCAGATACTACTTCGGCATTGTGGGCAAGTTTGGAATGCAGGTTCAGGCTGTTCTCAAAAAGGCGGCTGCTTTGGACATAAAGAGAATTTGTCCGCTTCATGGACCTGTTTTAGATGAAGACCTTTCTTACTATATTGGTCTTTACGACACCTGGTCATCATACAGACCTGAGGAGGAGGGAGTTGTTATAAACTTTACCTCGGTTTATGGCAACACCAAAAAGGCTGTTTTGGAGCTTGGTGAAAAGCTAAAAGCGCTTGGGTGCAAAAAGGTTGTGGTAAATGATTTGGCTCGATGCGACCCCTATGAGGCAATTGAGGACACCTTCAGATACAGTAAGGCTGTGTTTGTAACCACAACATACAATGGTGGTATTTTCCCATTTATGCACCAGTTTATTCATCATCTAAGCGAACGTGCATACCAGAATAGAAAGATAGCATTTATGGGTAACGGTACCTGGGCTGAGACAGCTACAAAAACAATGAAGAAGCTTTTTGAGGAATTTAAAAATATTGAAATGGTTGAGACGGTTGTTTCGCTTAAATCTGCAATGAGTGATGAAAATAAAATCGAAATTGAAAAAATGGCAAAGGAATTACTTGGATAGGAGAAAATTCAGATGAAAAATATAGTTATATTGATTGACGGAGCGGCAGATACGCCCGTTAAGGAACTCGGGAATAAAACACCTCTTGAAGTGGCAAAAAAACCAAATATTGACCGCCTTGCAACTTTGGGCGAGATGGGAATGGTTACAACTGTTCCGGAAAATCTACCTCCCGGAAGCGACGTTGCAAATCTTGCGGTATTTGGATATGACCCGCAAAAATATTACACGGGACGTTCTCCGCTGGAGGCACTTTCTATGGGGGTACAGCTTAAGCTTAGCGATACCACATTCCGTACCAATTTGGTTAATCTTTCAGAGGATGAGCCATATGAAGAAAAAATAATGGTTGATTACAGCTCAGACGAAATTACAACCGAAGAAGCGGCGCAGCTTATTGCTTCTGTCAATGATGCACTTCGCACCGAGGAATATGAGTTCTTCAGCGGCATCAGCTACCGTCATCTTCTGGTGTGGCACAACAAGGAAAATAATTTTTCGCTTACACCCCCGCACGATATTTCTGACCGCAAGGTATGTGAGTATCTGCCCAAGGACGAGACTCTTCTTATGCTGATGAAGAAGAGCTATGAAATATTAAAAGACCACCCCGTGAATATTGACCGCAAAAAACGCGGACTCAGACCGGCAAACTCCATCTGGATCTGGGGTAACGGAACAAAACCTGCTCTTGCTACGTTTGACGAGCTTTACAAAGTGCAGGGATCGGTTGTTTCGGCAGTTGACCTTATTAAAGGCATAGGCGTAGGTGCAGGACTTAATGTTGTGGATGTTGAGGGTGCAACCGGAACGGTTCACACCAATTTTGACGGAAAAGCAAAGGCGGCAATAGATGAAATGAAAAAAGGTGCTGACTTTGTGTACGTTCATCTTGAAGCGGCAGACGAGGCAGGCCACAGACACGAGATTGAAAACAAGGTAAAAGCAATTGAACTTATTGACGAAAAGATAGTAGCTCCTATCCTTGATTACTTAGAAGAAGCGGAAGAGGAATTTTCAATGCTTATTATGCCCGACCATCCAACACCGCTTGCGATAAGAACACATACATCCGACCCCGTTCCATATATATTATACAAAAGCAATTCAGGGGCTGAGGTAAAGGAAACCTCCTATACCGAAGAAAACGCCAAAGCTACGGGAATTGTTGAACAGTACGGACACAATCTTATGGCAAGACTTCTGGGAAGATAGAATTAAAATATTTTTCAAACAAAAAAATCTAGTGCGGATTTCCCGCAGGAGATTTTCAATTTACTTATTTATTCAAGTTCTTTTCAAGTGTGTCCATGCTGTCCTTGATTTTTTGTGGAAGTCTGTCGCCGAACTGTGCAAAGAATTCTCTCTGGTTTGCGAGGTCTTCTTTCCATGCTTCCTTGTCGATTGAAAGAAGCTCGGTAATTGCTTCGTCTGTGAGATCAAGACCGTCAAGCTCAAGGTCTTCTTTATTGGGAACAAAACCGATTTCAGTTTCAACTGCACCAACTTTACCGTCGCAACGGTCTATAATCCAGTTGAGAACACGCATATTATCTCCAAAACCGGGCCACATAAAGTTGCCTTCGTCATCAAGACGGAACCAGTTAACATTGAAGATCTGCGGTGGGTTTGCAATCTTTTTGCCCATATCGTACCAGTGCTGGAAGTAATCAGCCATATTGTAACCAACGAAAGGACGCATAGCCATTGGGTCACGTCTTACAACGCCGACAGCACCTGCAGCTGCAGCGGTTGTTTCAGATGCCATTGTTGCACCAACAAATACACCGTGGTCCCAATCACGTGCCTGATATACCAGCGGAGCGGTTTTTGCACGTCTGCCACCGAATACGATAGCTGAAATCGGAACACCCTGTGGATTTTCAAACTCAGGGGAAATGCAGGGGCAGTTTACAGCAGGAGCTGTAAATCTTGAGTTAGGATGAGCAAGCTTGTTACCATCAGCGGTGTATTCCTTGCCATTTACCTTTGCACCCTTCCACTCGATTGCATTTTCAGGTGGATTCTTGTCAAGCCCTTCCCACCAAACAGTCATATCTTCTTCGTTGATAGCGACGTTTGTGAAGATGGTGTTCTTTTTTGTTGCCTCAAGAGCGTTGAAGTTTGATTTAACAGATGTACCGGGAGCAACACCAAAGAAGCCTGCTTCCGGGTTGATTGCATAAAGTCTGCCGTCCTCGCCGACACGAAGCCAAGCAATATCGTCGCCAACGGTCCAGATTTTGTAACCCTTTTCCTTAAGGAATTCCGGCGGGATAAGCATTGCAAGGTTTGTTTTTCCGCAAGCTGACGGGAATGCAGCACAGATGTACTTAACTTCGCCCTGGGGATTTTCAAGACCAAGGATAAGCATATGCTCAGCCATCCAGCCCTCTTTCATACCCTGATATGAAGCGATACGAAGTGCAAAACACTTTTTGCCCAAAAGCACGTTGCCGCCATAAGCGGAGTTTACAGACATAATTGTGTTGTCCTGTGGGAAGTGAACGATGTATCTTTCGTCAGGGTTTACATCCTTCTTTGCGTGGAGACATTTAACAAAATCGCCATCCTCGCCAAGAGCGTCAAGCACTGATTTACCCACTCTTGTCATGATATCCATATTAAGAACAACGTAGATACTGTCAGTAAGCTCTACACCAATTTTTGAAAAAGGTGAGCCAACGGGACCCATTGAGTAAGGGATAACATACATTGTTCTGCCTTTCATTGAACCGTCATAAAGTGCGTTCAACTTAGCATACATTTCAGCCGGTGCCATCCAGTTGTTGATGGGGCCTGCCTCTTCCTCAGTTTCGGTACAGATAAAGGTTCTGTCCTCAACACGAGCAACGTCATTTTCTGCTGTTCTGTGATAGTAACAGCCGGGGAGCTTTTCCTGATTAAGCTTAATCATTTCGCCTGTGGAAACCGCTTCTGCACGAAGTGCCTCAAGCTGAGCCTCTGAACCGTCAATCCATACGATGGAATCAGGTTTGCAAAGAGCCTTCATTTCCTCAAGCCAGGTCAATACTTTTTTGTTGTTTGTCATTTTTTACTACCTCCTTGAGAATAATCGCAAATTTTACTCCATTTTAATAATTTATACTGACATAATACCACAACTTAAACAAATTAGCAACTGTTTTTTTGTGAAAATTTTAACCCCTGTAAAAAACTGAAAATGTGCAGACCGCACAAAACAGATAAAGGGGTTAAAAACAGCTGTTTTAAATTATTCTTCAGCACCTACAAAAAGAGTTCCTGTTTGCTTTCCGTCAAATATATCATATATTCTTTCAGGGAAAGCTCCGTTTGTGATTATCATATGTATTCCACATTCTGTAACAAGCTGTGCCGCTTTAAGCTTGGTAATCATCCCGCCCGTTCCTCTGCGGCTTCCTGCTCCGCTTGCAACGGCCAATACTTCGTCGTCAATGCTTGTGACCTTGGAAATCAGCTTCGCATCCGGATTTTCAGCCGGGTTGGAGTCAAAAAGTCCGTCAATGTCGGACAAAATAATCAAAAGCTCTGCCTCTACAAGCTGTGCAATATAAGCCGAAAGTGTGTCGTTGTCGCCAAACTCCAGCTCGTAGGTGGAAATGACGTCGTTTTCGTTGACAACGGGGATAACTCCGTACTCAAACATTGTTTCAAAAGTGTTTTTTGTGTTCTGACGTCTTTCGTCGTCATCAAGAATAAATTTTGTCAGCAGAACCTGAGCTGTGCTGTGCCCGTATTCTGAAAAGAAACGGTCATAAATTGAAACAAGACTTGCCTGACCGATTGCGGCAAGTGCCTGCTTTTCACGTATGCCGGAGGGCTTTTCAGGAAGGTTAAGCTTACCCACCCCTGCACCTACAGCACCGCTGGACACCAGAACAACCTCTATCCCGCGGTTACGCAGGTCAGAGATAACCCTTACCAGATTTTCCATCTTTTTGATATTTATTTTTCCCGTTTCATAAGTAAGGGACGAGGTCCCTACCTTTATGACTATTCTTTTAAAGTCCTTAAAACTTTTGTAATCCATATTTCATGACCCTTCCGATTAAAATTATATCAATTATATAATGAAGCTTTCCGAATGTCAAGAAAAATTGCCCTCAAAGATTGACAACCGCGGGCAAAATCGATATAATTAGTTGCAGAAATAAACAAATCACTTTTGTGTTTCGGCACAAAATAATGGAGATTTTATGAAAATCAGAGGTCTTGAGCTTAAAAATAACGTAATACTTGCACCGATGGCAGGCGTGACAGACAAAGCGTTCCGGCTTATCTGCAAGCCTTTTGGCCCTGCACTTATGTATACCGAGATGGTTTCGGGCAAGGGACTTTTTTACAGCAACAAAAAAACCGCCGATTTACTTGATGTTGACGAAAGCGAAAAGCCGGTTGCTGTTCAGCTCTTCGGACACGAGCCGGAGGTGCTTTCAAAAATTGCGGAAGACGCACTTCGTTTCGGAGCGGAGCTGATTGATATAAATATGGGTTGTCCTGCACCAAAAATCACGAGTAACGGGGATGGCTCGGCGCTTTCAAAAAATCCGCAACTGGCGGGAGAGATAGTCCGTGCAGTTGTTTCTGCAGTTGATGTACCGGTAACGGTTAAAATCCGCAAGGGTTGGAATGAATCCCTCGTAAACGCTGTTGAAATGGCAAAAATTGCGGAGCAAAACGGGGCAGCGGCAGTTACTGTTCACGGAAGAACAAGGGAGCAATTTTACAGCGGAAAGGCTGATCTTGATATAATCAAAGCGGTCAAAGAGGCGGTTTTAATTCCTGTTGTAGGGAATGGAGACATAACTGATGAGAAAAGTGCAAAGCATATGCTTGACTATACAGGCTGTGACGCAATTATGATCGGAAGAGGTGCCGAGGGGAATCCTTGGATTTTTGAAAGGATTATCCACTTTCTTGAGACGGG
>JAZNMD010000160.1:0-12667 GCA_045579385.1 Clostridia bacterium | reverse complement strand
AGTGAGGCACTTAAAGAGTTTAAGTATCCGAACGGTCGATACCGCAGACAATTTGAATATTACAGCCTGCTGAGACGTGAATCGGCGCGGCAGGGGGTTACAAGGGGGTTTTGCTGCAGAAACCCCCTTGTAAATAAATTTAAATAAAAATCATTTTAAAGGGATTTAAGGGGAATACCCCTTTGTTAAATCGGGTTTCAAGGGGAATGCGTCCCCTTGATAAAAAACTTTTTGTCACTAATCCTCATCTTAGGTATCATCCCGTCAAAAACAGCCGAAAAAGCCTGCAAATCCTCAAGTTTTGCATATGGAAAAATTTGTAATTTTATTTTTTCTGTGCTAAAATTAAGAGGATGGAACCCGATTTCCATCATCTTAAAAAGAAAGGTTGATGTATATGTTTACAGAGGAAAAGAAGTTTAATGTTTTAAATCTACCAATAAATTCCATAAGACCAAATCCTTATCAACCCAGACAAAAAATGGATAAGGAATCTCTTAAAGACCTTTGCGAATCAATAAAGCGTTACGGACTGATGCAGCCAATTCTGGTACGCCAGATAAACGGAAAGGACTTTGAGCTTATAGCAGGCGAGCGCAGACTTCGTGCTTGTCGTATGGCAGAGCTTGACCTCATTCCCTCCATTGTAGTACGTGCTGGGGGAACAGACAGTGCGGTTATGGCGCTTATTGAAAATATTCAGCGTGAAAACCTTGGATACATAGAGGAAGCAGAGGCTTTTTGCTCTCTCATTTCCGAACACGGAATAACTCAGGAAGAGTTGGCTTTCAGGTTAGGAAAAAATCAATCCACCATCGCCAACAAAATCCGAATACTTAAGCTGTCCCCCGATATACGAAAAATTTTAAACGAAAACAATCTCAGCGAACGTCACGCACGGGCACTTTTAAGGTTACCTGATGAAAAAACGAAACAAAAAGCTTTAGCTATAATAATAAAAAAAGGTCTTAATGTATCCGCATCGGAAGAGCTTGTTGAAAGGCTTTTGCATGGAGAAGAAAATTTGCCTGAAGCTTCGGATAAGAAAAGCATCCGTTTAATTCAGGATGTCAGAATTTTTTCAAACACCATAAAGCAGGCTGTGGATATGATGAAACGCTCCGGCATAGAAGCTGAAACCTTAAGGAATGAAAACGAAGATTTTATTGAATACACCATAAAAATTCCCAAACCTGCCAAAACAGCTTAAAACTTTTTAATTTTTGAAATACCTGTATGAAAAGTTCTTTTTTGGTAATACTTCCTTTTGTGGAGGTGTTGACCTATTAAACCAAAAAAAAAGAAAACACAATCAAAAGAAAATCTGAAGACTCTGATGACAAGCAAGGGGTTTTACATAACCCTTTGTACGGTATTTGCTGTCGCAGGGTTTTCAATGTATTCAAACCATCTTCGTAACAATATGAGCAAAAAGCTTTCCTCATTTGATAGCAATCCAATAATTGAGGTTAAAGAAAAGCTTGAACAAGAGGTAGAAGACAGCAGTATTGTTAGTACTGAATCTTCCGACTCACCCAAAATAGTGAACTCCTTTGAAACGCCGCCTCAGGTGGTAGAGACCGTCGCAGCTGACGCAGCATCCGATATTGCTGTACGTGAATTTTCCATGCAGCTGCCTTGTGAAGGGGAAATTATTTCCGACTGCTCCGTAAATGAGCTTGTGTACTGCTCAACCATGGACGACTGGCGTACTCACAATGGGCTTGACATTGCAGGAGCCATCGGAACACAAGTGAAAGCGGCAGAAAGCGGCACTGTATCGCAAGTCTATAGCGATGAGCTTATGGGTGTGGTTGTGGTTATTGACCACGGAGCCGATATATCTTCTCTTTATTCCAACCTGCAAAGCCAGGATTTTATCACAGTCGGGACGGAAGTGAAAAAAGGAGATGTTATCGGTGGCATAGGTCAGTGCGGTGCTTTGGAGGCAAATGCTGAACCTCATCTTCATTTTGAAGTAATCGCAAACGACGAATATCGTCATCCGATGGACTTTATCAAATAATGAATGCACCCCTTGTGATAATTTATATTTGTACAGGGAAAACCCGCCTTGAATAAATCAGGCGGGTTTTCCCTGTGTAATGTAAATGAGGGCAAAGTTTATTGGCGTTTTTTATTCAAAAAGGCTTGTAACTGTTAATCTTTTGTGATAAAATAATAGAAAATGTGCGTAGAATAGTATAAAATCTATTTAATCGGAGGTGTCAGCTTTTGTTTTTGATAGAAATGCTTAAAACTCTTTTGCTTGGCATAGTGGAGGGTATAACCGAGTGGCTTCCCATAAGTTCAACCGGGCATATGATATTGGTAAATGAATTTATCGGTAACCAAAAATCTTTTACATCATCTGACCTTTATATTTATGTGATTCAGCTCGGTGCAATTTTAGCTGTGGTTACCCTTTATTTCAAAAAGCTCAATCCCTTTTCACTATCAAAAACACACAAAGAAAAGCTTGAAACCTGGAATATGTGGGGTAAGGTTCTTGTTGCCTGTATTCCTGCAGCTGTAATCGGACTTTTACTTGATTCAGTTATGGAACATTTTGAAAACTGGCAAGTGGTGTCCGCTACACTTATCATATATGGAATACTTTTTATTATAGTTGAAAACCGACAAAAACAGTTTACCGTACCCTCGGTTGACGCTATGTCGTACAAAACAGCTCTATACATAGGTCTTTTTCAGGTGCTGTCCATTATCCCGGGGACTTCCCGTTCAGGCTCCACAATCCTTGGAGCTATGCTGTTAGGCTGCACACGTGCAACGGCGGCAGAGTTTTCATTCTTCCTTGCCATCCCTGTTATGTTCGGAGTCAGTCTTTTAAAGATTTTAAAATACGGACTTTTGATGAGTGCTCAGGATGCCGTTGTTTTACTTTCCGGTATGGCAATCGCATATATAACCTCACTTATCTCAATAAAATTCCTTACAAACTATGTCAAAAATCACGACTTTAAATTTTTTGGTATATACAGAATAATATTAGGAATTATTGTTATCTTGTATTTTCTGGTTTTAGAAGGTAGGTAAAAACTATGGCTAACAAAAGAAAAGTAACATCTGCACGAAGCACAAAGACAGCATCGGGTACGAAGAGAACCTCTTCAAGTCATTCAAAGACCACTGTGCAAAAAACAAAGAAAAGGAAAGCTGAAATCAAGGGTATCATCCTGATAGCCCTTGGGATTTTTGTTGCTCTTTCTTACTTTGGCACAGCAACCGGAATTGTCGGACAGTTTTTCAAAAATATATTGATGGGTCTTTTTGGTGGTGCTGCGGCTATATTCTTTGTCTTTATAATCTGGACGGGAATAAATATGTTTTTCGAAAACAAACAGAAAAACAGCAGTTACAAAATCTGGGTACTTTTTGCCCTTATGGTTTTAACCTCTGTTATCTGGTCAATCTGGCACAATGATACCGAGTGGAATTACAGCAGCTTTTCAAGTGCAATAACTCAGATGTATGAATGGGGAAACAGCGGCAAATCAGGTGGCGTTATTGGATCTTCCTTGTGTGTACTCCTTGTAAAGTTCTTGGGAAAACCCGGTACAGCAATTATTTCCATTGCCGCAACCATAATTCTGCTTCTTATTCTGACCGAAGTATCCATTGAAAAAATATTCAAAGGCGTTTCTGCCTATGCAAAAAAGAATAAAGAAGCTATGGAATCTGCCCTTAATGAAGAAATAGATATGGAAGTTGAGATTCCTGAGAAAAAGCTCCGGAAGAAAAACAAAAAGTCTGCTTCAGTAATTGAGGCTCCGGAGTCTGCTTCTGTACCGCAGAATTCAAACAGAGATTATTTTGCTGTATATTTTAAAGCAAATGATATAGAATCATTGGGTAAAAAACCCGCAAGATTTAAATTTAATGATGATGCACCGGAAGAAGTCAATGTATCATCTGTTGCTTCTGAGGTTCTGGAGGCACATCGTACAAAACAAGCTGAAAGCACAAAGAGTCGTGTTACTATATCCGATGCAGGTACAGGTATTCTGACAGCTCTTCCTGATGAAAAAGGAAACTTCAAAGAAGACACCGACGAATTTGAACCTCCCGCAGACATCAACCCAGAGAAAATGGTTGACCCTATGACGCAGGAAGCAATTGATGCAGGAATTCCTATGGACCGTGCTGTTGTTGCAGGGAAACGTATAAAGCACGAAGAAGCGGAAAAAGCCAAAGACGCCATAGGGCTTATTGCAAAGGAAAACATTGAGGCAACAAAAATTATCAATTACCGTCTGCCATCGGTATCATTACTTTCAAAGCCTAAGCCAAGGGCAAAAAGTCGTGCCGAAGTCAAGCGTGAGCTTGAGGAGAAAGCAAACAAGCTGCTTGAAACTCTGGCAAGCTTTAAGGTGGACGCAAATATTATAAATATAACTCAAGGCCCCACCGTAACCCGTTTTGAACTTCAACCCGGATTTGGTATCAAGGTATCAAAAATAACAAATCTGGCAGATGATATCGCTCTCAGCCTTGCGGCTTCAGGCGTAAGAATTGAAGCACCTATACCAGGCAAGTCGGCAATAGGAATTGAAATTCCAAACGAGGAGCCAAACCCCGTTCCCATACGGGAAGTTATAGACACCGATAAATTCCGTGATTTCAAATCCAAAACAGCTTTTGCTTTGGGTAAAGATATCAGCGGAAGCTCAGTAATTGCCGATATTGCACAGTTTCCCCATGTTTTAATCGCGGGTGCAACGGGTTCAGGTAAGAGTGTATGTATAAACTCTCTTATCGCAAGTATACTTTACAAAGCGAAACCAAACGAAGTAAAAATGATAATGATTGACCCCAAAATGGTTGAGCTTGGTGTGTATAACGGAATTCCGCATTTGCTTATCCCCGTTGTAACTGACCCTAAGCACGCAGCCGGCGCACTTAACTGGGCAGTTGTAGAAATGAAAAACCGCTATCAGCTTATGAAGGACAACAAAGTCAGAAACCTTCAGGGATATAACGCTTTGATGGATGAGAACGAAACTCCTGAAAATAAGCTTCCTGAAATAGTAATCATTATTGACGAGCTTGCTGACCTTATGCTTGCCGCCAAGAACGAAGTCGAGGATGCGATAAACAGCCTTGCAGCACTTGCTCGTGCAGCAGGAATGTATTTGGTAATAGCAACCCAAAGACCATCAGTTGATGTTATTACGGGCGTTATAAAGGCAAACGTACCATCAAGAATTTCTTTTGCGGTTTCATCTCAGGTGGACAGCCGGACAATTCTTGACTCTATGGGTGCAGAAAAGCTTCTTGGTAAAGGCGATATGCTCTATGCCGCAAGAGGTGCAATCAAGCCTGTTCGTATTCAGGGAAACTTTATTTCAGACAGTGAAATTGAAAATATCATTACATTTGTAAAGAAACAATATGAGGCAGAATATGACGAGTCCATTCTTGAACATATTGAACGTGAGAAGGAAAACCGTGAAACTTCGGATGATGAAGATTCCCATACACGTAGTGGCGACAAAGACGAACTTTTTGTAAAAGCCGCAGAACTTGCCTTTGAATCCGGTCAAGCTTCCGTGGCGATGCTTCAGCGAAAATACAAGATAGGTTACCAGCGTGCAGCAAGAATTATTGACCAGCTTGAGGAAAATCATATCATAGGTCCATATGAGGGTACAAAACCCCGTCAGGTGCTTATCACTCGCAGCGAACTTAACGAAATGCTTTTCAATAATCCTCAATAAACTCGACTTTTTCCATTAAAATCTTGATATTTAGCACAAATGCACTTCTGTTTTTTTGTACAAATTAACGAATTTGCAAAAAAACGCAGAAAAGTATGGAAATTTATAAAAGAATGTAGTAGAATAAAACTAACGTTTATGACAAAGCTTTAAACAATATTTAAAGAAAAGGAGTTTTTAGAATGAATAAACAGGAATTGATTTCAGCTATTGCTGAGAAAGCTAATCTTTCTAAGAAAGATGCTGAAGCTGCTCTTAATGCTTTTGTTGGTGCAGTTGAAGGTGCACTCGTTAAGGGTGACAAGGTACAGCTCGTAGGCTTCGGTGGTTTCGAAGTTAGAGAAAGAGCTGCTAGAACAGGCAGAAACCCACAGACAGGCGCAGAAATGAAGATTGCAGCAGCTAAGGTTCCCGCTTTCAAAGCAGGCAAGGCTCTTAAAGACCTTATCAACAAATAATTAGCTTTTAAGCTCTTAAAAAGAACGCTGCAAGGCGTTCTTTTTTTGATTTTATATATTCGAGGGAGGGTTACATTATGAAAAACTATTCATACAAAACTCATGGCACCTGTTCAAGAGAGATTAAGTTTGATATCGACGGAAGTACCGTAAAGAACGTACAGTTTGTTATGGGGTGTCAAGGAAATACAACCGGAATATCACGCCTCGTCGAAGGTATGGATATAGATGAAGCAATTTCAAGACTTGATGGCATAAACTGCGGGGGCAGAGGCACATCCTGCCCTGACCAGCTCGCGAAAGCTCTCAGGCAGACAAAAGAAAAATAATGACATTTTAAATACACTTTTTAATCCCAAAAACATTGACAATTTTAGAAAATTTTTATATAATTTATTTGATTGTGTTGTAATTAAAAAACTTATTTACATAGGAGGTTATTTTCATGACTAGATATGAAAGTGCTAAAGAAATTTATAAAAGTTATGGTGTAGATACCGAGCTTGCTTTAAAAAAGCTTGCTGATACCATGATTTCCATTCATTGCTGGCAGGGTGATGACGTTACTGGTTTTTCAAACCCCTCTGCTCTTTCCGGCGGTATTCAGACCACAGGCAACTACCCTGGCAAAGCCACAACTCCTGAGGAGCTTATGGCAGACATAGACAAGGCCTTTTCACTTGTCCCCGGCAAGAAGAAGCTCAATCTTCACGCTTGCTATGCAATTTTTGAAGACGGCAACGCAGTTGACTGGGACGAAATTGAACCAAAGCACTTTGAAAGATGGGTAAACTTTGCAAAGGAAAGAGGCTTTGCTCTTGACTTTAACCCCACACTCTTCTCACATCCTATGGTAAAAAATGATTTGACTTTGTCATCTCCTGACAAGGCTACCCGCGATTTCTGGATTAAGCACTGTCAGCAGTGTATAAAGATTTCTGAGTATTTTGCCAACGAAACAGGTGTTCCCTGCGTTATGAATATCTGGATTCCTGATGGCTACAAGGATATCCCTGCAGACCGTTTGGGGCCAAGAAAGCGTTTTAAGGAATCTCTTGACGAAATTCTGAGCATACCCTACGACAAAAAGAAGGTTTATATAACTCTTGAATCAAAAGTATTCGGTATAGGTCTTGAAAGCTATACTGTAGGTTCAGCTGAATTTGCTCTCAGCTACTCAAACTACAAGGGTATTACTCCTCTCATGGACAATGGTCACTATCATCCGACTGAGATGGTTTCTGACAAGATTTCATCACTTCTTCTCTTCAACGAAAAAATTGCTCTTCACGTCACACGCCCCGTACGTTGGGACAGCGACCACGTTATTCTTTTCGATGACGAGACAAAAGAAATAGCCAAGGAAATCGTACGTAACGATGCCCTTGACCGTGTGTTTATTGCAACTGACTACTTTGATGCTTCAATCAACCGTATTTCCGCTTGGGTTACAGGTCTCAGAAACTTAAGCAAGGCTTTACTCTTTGCTTTGCTTCAGCCCAACGACAAGCTCCGCGAGCTTCAGGATACTCATAACACAACTGAGCTTCAGGTTCTTCAGGAAGAACTTAAGACTGCACCTTTGGGTGATATCTGGGAGGAATACCTCAATCGTCAGGGTCTTTCAAACAACTATATTGACGAAGTTAAAAAATACGAAGCTGAAGTTCTTGCAAAAAGAGCTTAATCCTATTTCTTTGTTGAAATCTTGATATCGGTGGCTTTTGCCCCTGTCTCTGAAACAACAATGTCTTTTATCTGAGCGACACTCTCCGCAGCGAGGGTGTCGCTTTTTACTATTACCCTTACCCCGGAATCATCAACAAATGCAACGCAATCTGAATATCCCTTTGCTATAACCATATTCTCAATCGCTGTTTCACTTTCCATATTTTTAGCAAACCCCTCAAGCATTTCGCGATTTTTTGCTGCCAATTCTTCTGACGTCTCGCCATCCCCGCCTGACACCTTTAAAAGTTCTGCTGCCTCGCTTCTTGAACAGTCCCTCTCGTATCTTGCCTTTGCAAAATAATCCGTGGTGTATGCCATATTTTCGTCCTCTGAGACGCCACCTCCACCTTCATGTGCATCTGTTTCGGGCCTGTCAACAACTTCATCGTTCATTACCGAAACTGAATTTATATTCTGAGCCACTCTCCATCGATAATATCCGGCAACAGTTACCAGAACGCAAAGACCCAAAACTAAAATCTGCTTACTTTTTATACCTTTTAGAAACTTTTTCATATACCTAAAACTCCCTTTCTGCCACGCAGCAGGCAAACCTGCCGTCGAATTATTGTTTTATATTCCCCGTTGTTATCTTGATACGATGTCCCGAAATTCCGTACAAAGCCCTTACAGCCTCATAGATTTCAAGCCTCACGCTTTCATTTTCCGCTCCGCTTGCTACAACCAGAACTCCGGATGCCTTTGGCAACTTTTCTTTGACAACAAAGGGTTTTTCCTCGTTCCCTGAGCCAAATACCAAAGCTGCATCCTCCTGTTTTGTGCTTCGGGAAGACTTCTCCTCTGCGGTTTCCTGGGTGCTTTCACTTTTTTTGTCGGTGGCAATTACTTTTTCACCCACCTCCTCCACCGTTATCATGACCTTTATATCTCCGGCATTTTTAACAGCTGCCAGAATTTCTTCAAGTCTCCTTTCGTTTTCCTTTATATATTCTTCGCATCCGACGCTATTTTCCATCTCTCCTGTCTTTTTTTCACTTTTATTTTCACTTTCAGAATTTCCGCTCAGTACAAGCATAACAATGGCTGCAACGATAATAAAAATAAGGAGCTTCTTTTTTTTATTCAGTCGGTTGTCTCCATCTACCTGGACATAACTCGGGCGCTTTTTAAAAAAATCCAAAAGCATTTATTTTCACCTCTTTTCCGTTAATGTCACAGTTATTTTTTTTGCCTCTATTCCAAACTTCTCTCCAACCTGCTTTTTTATCAGCTCACAATTCACAAATTCACCCTCTTGTACAAATAATTCCATTTTAATCTTTTTTATATCTGCACTTCCATCTTTTTTGATCTCAGTTTCAGCCATTACATCCGATGTATGTCCAGGCTCATTTTTCAGCCAATCCGATATCTCCGACGAAAGTTTTTTTTCGTACAAAAGCTCAATCTTTTCTGTCTGGATTTCTTCTCCTCCCTCAAGCGTACGTGTAAAAATTCCGTCGCTGTTTTCAAGTATTTCCAAAGCTAACCCCTTTACCGACAATCCCCCAAGCGGTCTTAACAAAGTGAATACAAGTACAAACCCAATGGCAGGCTTAATATATTTTTTTATTTCTCCCTCTGCTATCAGTATATCGCAAACAGTTCCAAACACAATTACACTGGCGAGCTGCATTATCCATTCGCGGATTTCATTCATTCTACCACACCCTTATCTTCCCAGTAAAACCGCTGTGTTGCTCAAGTTTATTATTATTGTAAGTATTATAACAAACATAACAACCACAGAGGCTGTCATCGCCATAACCGTCGACACCGAATCACCCATCCCGGAAAGGCACTTAACACACCTTTCATCCGAAATCGGTTGTATCACAGCTGTACATAATCTGAACAAAATCAGGCAAGCCGCCATTTTAATCACAGGAAGCACCACCATCATTATCACAACTATTATGCCGACTATACCTATAGCATTTTTTATCACAACGCTGCAGTTCATAACCGTTTCAACTGTTTCGGCAAGAATTCCGCCAACCATAGGTATCGCATTGGAAGCAGCAAATTTTGTTATCTTTACAGCCAGCCCATCAGCACCGCCCGCAGTTAAGCCCTGAAGTCCTGTTATACCCACAAAAATCGTGGCCGAAAGACCTATTCCCCATTTAACAAATTTATTTATAAATTGAGCAAGCTTTTCTGCATTAATAGTAGTTGACAAATTGTTTACAATATTAAGAGCGGTTGCAATCATTACCATTGGTATAAAAAGCTTCTCCACCACAATTCCCGAGATTTCAATTACCGTTATAAGCAAGATTTCAAGTGAGGTTGCAGAAATAATGGTACCGCTTGCCGCCATACCAGCAAGCAGAACAGGAATTAATGTCCTCATAAATATTGATACACTCTGCATAGCATATTTCCCGCATTGTACGGTTTCCAAAAACGCCGCTGTCGCTATCCCTGCCATAATAACATAGCAAGTAAAAAATGCCGCTATAACTGCACCTTTTGATTTAAAATCACTTTGCATCCCCATAAGATATGTATTAAGCACCGCAATAACTGGAATAATCGCCAGCACTTTTAACGTCTTTTTTATCTCTATGAGCAAAAGTTCCAAAAGTCTTAAAATCATATCTTTAAGCGAAAACAACTGTTCTCCCTTTGCGGCTTTTGCCAGGATTTGTTCTGCATCAAAGTACGGAACGACCTCATAAAGTCCACTTTCCTCTGCCGACTCAATTCCTGCCTGAATTTTACTTCCGTAAAACTCTGCGTACTCATCGATAATTTCTTCCGTTTCCGCAGTTTGACTGGCAAACACATCAAAGCTTAAAAGAACAATCAAAAGCACAACAAAAACGCCCTTTTTCATTAGAATACCCCACTCTTAAGACGAAGGGAGACAAGCCCCATAAGCCTTAAACTTGTTAAATTTTCATCCTTAAAATTTGTCGTCCTCGCAAGGTGTCTGTTTAACCAAAGCTTATTACGTTTTCAACCACCTCCATAAGGCTGTACACAGCTGGCATGGAAAGTGTCATTATTACAATCTTTCCTGCTAATTCAATCTTTGAAGCTATTGCAGACTCACCTGCATCCTTGCAAAGTTCAGACGCAAACTGAACGACATAAGCAATCCCTATTACCTTTAAAATAAGCTCTATGTATTCGCTCTCCACCCCTGCACGTTCTGAGATATCCCCCAGCATACTGACTATCCCTTTGAGATATGGAAGCACCGCTGCAAAAATAATCACAGACGCAACCAGGGACACCTGTATGGCAAGCTCCGGTTTCCAGCTTTTTATAAAGACCGCCATCGCTGTTGCCGCAATTCCAAGTCCCGCAACCTTAAAAATCTCCATTTCTGCCCCTCTATAAATCAAATACCGACTTTATGGTAGCAAACAAAAGGCTTATTTGCTCAATAACCATAAAAAGTACAACCACAAGCCCAGCAAGAGTAGTCAGCATCGCCTGATCTTCCCGCCCGCTTCTTACAAGCAGTTGATTGAGGACTGCTACCAGTATTCCTATTGCCGCTACCTTGAATATTAAATCTACACCATCCATAAATACTCCTTAAGCCAAAGGGAGTTGCCCCCCATAAGCCTTAAACTTGTTAAATTTTTATCCTTAAAATTTGTCGTCCTTGCAAGACGTCATATATTTGCAGAATTTTCTGCCGTATTACGCGAAATTTATGTTTTTAAACCTTGTGGGGATTGGCTCCCTTCGGCTTAAATTAAAACTATCACGATGAATATCCCCACAAGAAATCCAAGCCCACGATACATCTTCACATTTCTGTCCCTTTCCGAAATCGCTTCATGAACTGCCATAGAAAGTCTCATAGCGGTAATTTTTATATTATTCTTTTCCTTTTCTCTGTTTCCCTCTCCCAATACTTCGGAAAAATCCTTTATTATTTCGATATCCGTCTCGGTAAGAGCAAGGTCATCTCTCCACTTGTCAATTGCTCTTTTCCAGACGCTTTTCATATCACTTCCCGGATTGGTTTTAAGCCTTTGGGATACATATAAAAACACCGGTTTCAGGCTTGTTTCGGTATTGTGAGCAATCCTTTCAAATGCATCCGACAAGGTAATTCCTGAAAAATCTATTGAATATTCCAGCTGAGTCATCGCATTTTGAAGCTCTTCAAGCTGCCTGACTCTTTTTTTGAAGTTACCTGCCATACATATTCCTATATACCCGCAAGTAGCAAAAACCACAAGTCCTGAAATAATTTTTAGCACTTTTCAATCACCGAAACCTCGCCAAATATGCCTGTATTGATACCCATTCCTTCCTTTCTGAGAAGAATTATCTGTTTAAATCCCATATCCCCCAATACTCTTTGAAGTGGTCTTCTTTTCATCACTTCACTTGCACTTTTCCCATGGGCAGTAGCAATCACAGACACACCTGTTCCAAAGCATTGTGTCAAAGCAATTGCGTCCTCCTCGGTTGCAATTTCATCTGTAACGATAAGCTGGGGTGACATTGTGCGAATAAGCATCGTCATCCCCTCTGCCTTTGGGACATTTTCTATTACATCTGTCTGTATTCCAACATTGTTCTGAGGCACCCCTCGGAAAATTGATGCAATCTCTCCCCGTTCGTCCACAACCGCAGTTTTTATACCCTGGTCCGAGATTTGTCTGGTAAGATCTCTCAGAACGGTGGTTTTGCCACCCATTGGCGGCGAAACAATCAATGTATTTACAATACCGTCAGGCTTTACTACGTAGTCTATTATCCGATTCG
>JAZNMD010000159.1:0-2618 GCA_045579385.1 Clostridia bacterium | reverse complement strand
TCTCTTTTTTCATCAAGCTCGGGATAGCCTTGCTTGGATTCGTCAATTACAGTGTCTGCAACTGTGTAAAGGAATTCATCCTTAACCCCAAGAAGTCTTCCGTGACGTGCCGCTCTGCGAAGCAGACGGCGAAGCACATAGCCTCTGCCCTCATTGGACGGGATAACCCCATCCGACACCATCATAACCGTACTTCTGATATGGTCAGTAATGACACGAAGTGAAATATCCGTTTTTTCGTTTTCCTTGTAATTTACACCCGTAATTTTTGAAATATGCTTCATTGTGCTTTGAACGGTGTCAACCTCAAAAAGATTGCCCACACCCTGCATAATGCACGCCAGACGTTCAAGCCCCATACCTGTGTCAATATTGGGATTTGCAAGGCGGTTGTAGTTACCCTCTTCGTCCTTGTCGAACTGGGTAAACACAAGGTTCCAGACCTCCATAAAGCGGTCACAATCACAACCCAGCTTGCAGTCAGGCTTGCCGCAACCACACTCTATCCCACGGTCAACGTGGATTTCAGAACAGGGGCCGCAAGGACCTGTTCCGTGTTCCCAGAAGTTATCTTCCTTGCCCATTTTTACAACTCTTTCAGGGCTGATGCCAACTTCATTTATCCAGATGTCACGAGCCTCGTCATCTTCTTCGTATACGGTAACCCAAAGCACCTCTTCGGGTATTTCCATAACCTTGGTCAAAAACTCCCACGCCCAGTTAATTGCCTCGTGCTTGAAGTAGTCGCCAAAAGAAAAGTTCCCCAGCATCTCAAAGAATGTACCGTGACGTGCAGTCTTTCCAACACATTCAATGTCGGGTGTTCTGATACACTTCTGGCAAGTGGTAACTCTTTTGCGGGGAGGAATTTCTGCCCCTGTAAACCACTTTTTCATAGGTGCCATGCCTGAATTGATAAGCAGCAAGCTGGCATCGTTTTTTGGCACCAGCGAAAAGCTGTCAAGCCTTAAACAACCCTTTGATTCAAAAAAAGAAAGATATTTTTCTCTGATTTCATTAAGTCCTGCTTTTTTCATATGCATTCAAGAACCTTTCTGTATATAAAATAGTTTTTACTTCTCATTATGTACAATTATCATAATATTTTAGCACTTTTTTTTGAATTAGTCAACACTTAAAAGAATTTTTGGTCAAGGGGATTTTACCGCCTTTGTCCCCACTTTTTTAAGAATGTTTTTTTATTTATTTACAAGAGGTCGTTACCCCTAACCCCCGTTAAGAATTTTATTTACTTATAATATATATTTTACAAGGGGATGCCTTCCTGTTCAGCCAAGGGGTATTCCCCTTAAACCCCTTTTTAAAAAGGTTTTTTATTTAAATATATTTACAAGGGGGTTTCTGCAGCAAGCGGCTTTTGAAAAAATCCTAACGGATTTTCTTATAAGTGCATTTGCTCTCGCAAATGCTCAATCACGTCTAAAAACAATTCACCGAATTGTTTTTCACGACGTGACCCCTTTTGAACCCCCTGCCGCGCCGATTCACGTCTCAGCAGGCTGTAATATTCAAATTGTCTGCGGTATCGACCGTTCGGATACTTAAACTCTTTAAGTGCCTCACTAAATCGGTGGTTCCCGCAGCGGAAATTGATTGAACCACCGATTTTCGATGTCCTCAACAATTTTCAAAACATCCTGCAATCGCCGCTCATAAGCGGTTTATTTTTTTGCCCGTCTTTGAGGGCAAGCCCCAAGAGGAATACCCCAGCAAAAAGACACCTTATTTATGACGATTGGAGATTGTTTGTGAGAATTTTCTAAAATATCGAAAAATGCCTTGCAATCAGTTTCATTTGCAGGCAAATAAAAAGGGTTCCCACAAAGGCAAGCCTTTGTGGGAAGAGGAACAACCAACCGAAAGAGTACGGAACGGCGTTTTCAGACGTTCCGTAAAAAAGGGAGGTTGTGACGAAGCGAAGGCACACGGTAAGTCCGTGTATCCGAGCGTTCGGTATTTTTGAAAAGACAAGCAATTACAAGCTTCTGAGTTATAAATCGGTGTTAAGAGGGGTCCAAGGGGAAAGCATCCCCTTGTAAATAAATAAAAAAATATATTGTAATTTAGAAACACTAGTGGTATAATGTTATTGCTACAAACTATCTTAAATAATTCACTTACAATGGGTTACGCTATGTAAAAAGCGTACCTCTGATTTTTCAATCCATTGTGAGTGATAGATAGTGTGTAGCAACATTACATCAGAGTGATACGTTTTTTAGTGTGTCACTTCTGTGACACACTTTTTTTATTTTATTTTAAAAAGGAGCTTTACCTATGGTTGACTATAAAAAACTTTACATCGACCTTTTTAATCAGGTCAGCAAGGCAATAGACATTCTTACAAACATACAAGATGAAACCACTAATGAGTTTATCGAAGCTGCTCCTCCGCCTGAAGAAGTAATAGAAGTCATAGACAGACTAAAACGTCCCCAGTCTTCAGCTTATGAGCTTAAATAAATATCCCCCCGTATAACGGGGGGTATTTCATTTTCGGGCATAGCCCTAATACTACTGGCTGCGCACAAGTGCGTTTTTATATTGGCCTGCCAGCCATGCAACTGTTACCTGCTACCCATAAATGGGTTGTTTCT
>JAZNMD010000158.1:0-3077 GCA_045579385.1 Clostridia bacterium | reverse complement strand
AGTTCAAAAAACTTTTTGGGGAAGAGGAAGAACAGCGGAGTGATTGAGTTTTTGGGCAAACAAAGTTTGAAGCACGGAAACGAAAGATACGCAGCTTGTTCTGACGAGGTGTATAATTGCGCACTTTTACAAAGTGGTGTTAATCTTAATATAAAAACAATGATAATTTTTAAGAACAACATTTTTTAAAAAACTCTTTTCTGTTTTATGGTATGAGAAAACCGTTTCACTGAATGTGAAACGGTTTGATAAAATTTTTTGTTTCAATAATTAGTCCAACAAATAAGAACTTATAAAACCCGATAATAAGGACAAATATCCTCATAATACCCGTCTTTCATACGAAAGCCTTTTGATATTGTGCCTAATTGGGTAAAGCCAAGGCGCTCATATAAATGTCTGGCATGTATATTTGTCGCAACAACCGCATTAAACTGCAAAACGGAAAATCCGTGTTCACGTCCTTGCTCAATACAATCCAACACAAGCTTTTCTCCTATATGCAATCCTCTGCTGTGCGAGCTGACCGCATAGCTTGCATTGCAGATATGACCGCATCTTCCGATATTGTTCGGATGCAAAATATAAAGTCCGTATATTTTCTCCGTTTCAGTATCAACCGCAACACCCGTATAGGTTTGCTCAGCAAAAAAGACAGCGCCGCTTTCAGGCGTCAGGAGCTCTTCTTGGGGAAAGGCGTTTCCTTTCTCAATTATTTCATTCCAGATCTCTGTCATTGCGCACAAATCTTTTTCTTCGTATTTTCGAATTACTATTTTCAAAACTTTTTACCTCGCCAAATTCTTATTTCCTGTTTTTTTACCGAGAAATTCTTCCGAATAATTCTTCGCATTGGTGTTTCGGGTATATACAACGTGGAATGCGTGCGGTTCTGTTAATCCGTCAACTGTAAATACGCCGATATCATCGTCTGAAATAACGGATTTATATAAAAAGCTGATACCGATTCCGCTTGATACCAACGCTTTAATAGAAACAAAGCTGCTTATGGATACTTGCCTGAAAAAATCGTTCAGCTCATATCCGTAGGACATCAGACGTTCTTCGAAAATCCGACGTGTACCGGAACCGTCTTCCCTGACAATTATTGTTTCGTTCAATAATTCTTCAATTGTTAAATTCTTCCCGTTTAAAGGGCTGCTTTTTGCGCATATTCCTACAAACGGTTCCATTCGCAGCAAGTAAGAATCATATTTGCTTTTTCTGAAGGTACCTTCAATAATGGCAAAGTCCAGTTGGTTTTCGTCCAACAATTGCAAAAGATTCTTGGTGTTATCAACAATAAGTGAAAGTTCGTGTTCGGGATAACTGAGATAATCTCTGATTGCATCTATCAGCACATAGTCACCGATGGTCTTTGTTGCACCTATCCGCAATTTCAGTCGTTTTTTATCCGCAATAGCCATTTGCAATTCTTCAAACTGATACTGCATAGAAATTGCGTACCTTTCCAGAAGCAAGCATTTTTCTGTTTTATGCAAGGTGTGTCCGTCATAGAAAAACAACTTTGTCTGCAGCGATTGTTCCAAAGACTGAATTTGTTTTGTAACGGCAGGCTGCGAAAGGTGAAGCCGTTCGGCGGCCAGTCGGTAATTCATTGTCTGACAGAGTGTGAGAAATGTAAATAATTTTGAGTCCATATAAACACCGTCTGATAAATATTCGGAATGGTTCGATTCCATATAATAACTTTATCTTATCATAGTTTTGTGATAAAATAAAGAAAAATTTTAATGATTATTCGGAGATTTGTTATGAAGTCTAAAGCTAAAGAGTACGGTTTGTTTATAACAGGTATCGCAATATGCTTTGCTGTTGCCGGTTTATCGGTTTTGGTGGAAAGTCTGATTCCGGGAGAGCTGTTGGGTGCATCAATTATAGCTCTGTTTTTGGGAACAATTATTAACACATTCTTTCACCCAACCTGGATAAAACCTGCACTTAAATTCGCCTCAAAAAAGATTTTAAAAATTGCAATTATACTTTTAGGTGCTTCATTATCGGTCAATACAATTATGTCCGTAGGAAAAAAGACGTTTTTTGTAATGATATTCACCTTTGCGGTGTGTTTTGGCGGAGGATATTTTATCCGTAAGCTTTTCGGTCTGAACTGGAAATTGAGTAATCTTATTTCAGCGGGAACGGGTATCTGCGGTGGTTCTGCCGTAGCTGCAATTGCACCCGTAATCGATGCAGATGACAAAGACGTTGCTTTTGCTATGTCCTCCACATTCCTCTTTGATATGGTTATGATTGCTCTGTATCCGCTTATGGGAAAAGCATTGGGTATGTCCGATATTGCTTACGGAATCTGGGCAGGAACATCGGTAAATGATACAGCAAGTGTTGTTGCTTCCGGATATGCTTTCTCCGAAATCGCAGGTGACTTTGCCACCATGGTCAAGCTCACCAGAACGATTGCAATTATCCCTACTGTTTTGGTTTTTGCCTATATCGGCACTCGAATGAAGCAGAAGGAATTCAAAGCAAAAAACAACGGTCAAAAAGTGAATCTTGTGAAAATCATCCCTTGGTTTATCGGAGGATTTTTACTGTTGGCAGTTTTAAACAGCGTTGGTTTCATTCCCGCAGCCGCATCCGGAATTTTTAAAGGCACCAGCAAGTTTTTGATGGTCACTGCTTTAGCTGCAATCGGTTTGGGAACAAGTATAACCGATTTTAAAAAGGCCGGACTTAAACCCATGTTCTACGGAATTACAATTGATACATTAGTAACATTAACGGCGCTTGGCGTAATTTGGTGTATGGGATTGATGTAAAAGCCGTAGATACATTTCATAATACAGATTTATTTAAGCCCATAGGTTTTTCTGCCTATGGGCTTGTTATATTCGGTTAAAGTGTTCTTCCGACAGATTTTTATTTGTTGTGATTATATCCAGACGCATACGCAAAACTCAACTACACATTTAATCAAAACTGGTTTCGTTGCTCTCTCTGAATTGCTCAATCGCCCTGCCGACTGATTCGGGTTGAAACGCAATTTTCAGAAGTTCTTCAACCTGCTCGTCGGTAAGTTCGTTGGGACAACCGAG
>JAZNMD010000157.1:0-10624 GCA_045579385.1 Clostridia bacterium | reverse complement strand
GTTTTCATAATGGTTTGCGATATTTCGCAAACTGAAACGCTAATGCGTTTTGCCGACCATTATTATAATAAATGTATCTTAGGGAAAAACGAGTTTTTCGTTTTTCCCTGCCAAATATAACATTTGGCAGGGAAATTGTAAAACAATTTCCCGATACTTTATTAAAACTAGGTTTTTGAAAGTTACTTTTCATAAAAGCAACTTTCTTAGCCGCAATAAAGCGGCATTAAAACATTGATTGCATCAATGTTTTGATAAAGAACTGTCGTTATTAATACCATCCGAAAGGCGGAGGGCTTATGTTTTACTATATATCGGGTACAATAGCTTTAAAAACAGACAGCTTTGTAGTGATTGATGCCGGGGGAGTCGGGTACAGATTATATGCAAGCACAGCAACCCTTGAAAGGCTTGGTGCACTGGGCGACTTTGCCAAACTATACACCTATGCAAACTTTAAGGCATCAGCAGATGTTTTTGATATTTACGGATTTTCAGATTTGGAGGAGCTTAACTTATTTGAAATGATTATCGGAGTTTCAAGAGTCGGAGCAAAAACTGCAATAGCTTTACTTTCAAATATTTCGCCATCCAAGTTTGCACTTTGTGTTGCTACCAATGATACAAAGTATATTGCAAGCAAAACTCCGGGGCTTGGTGCAAAGGGAGCAGAACGTATAGTTCTTGAGCTTAAGGATAAGTTCCGTGATATGGATCTGGGTGATATTTCGTCTGGCGAAGTTGCCGAGGTGTATCATGGGGGAAGTTCTGAACGTGATGAGGCTTTGGGTGCACTTGTTGCACTTGGCTATTCTCCTCAGGAGGCAAAACGGGCAGTTGCTTCTGCAAATGGTACAGTTGAGGAGCTTATAAAGATAGGCTTAAAAAACTTAATGAAAGGTTAATCCAAGGTTATGGAATTTGAAAACGAAAACAGGATTGTTAACGCAGTTGAAATCGGCGGCGATAATGAAATTGAATATTCCCTGCGACCAAAGCTTCTTGACGATTACATAGGGCAAACCAAGGTAAAGGAAAACCTCAGAATTTTTATGGAGGCGGCAAAAAAACGTGGAGAACAGCTTGACCACGTGCTTCTTTATGGCCCTCCGGGACTTGGAAAAACTACGCTTGCAGGTATAATTGCCAATGAGATGGGTGTAAATATCCGTATAACTTCAGGCCCGGCAATTGAAAAGCAGGGGGATTTGGCGGCTCTTCTTACCAACCTTTCAGAAAATGATATTTTATTTATTGATGAAATACATCGCCTTAACCGCAGTGTAGAGGAAATTCTGTATCCTGCGATGGAAGATGGAGCTTTAGACATTATAATCGGCAAAGGTCCGTCTGCAAGGTCGATACGACTTGATTTACCCAAGTTTACCCTTATCGGTGCGACAACAAAGGCGGGAGCACTTACAGCTCCGCTTCGTGACAGGTTTGGCGTCATAAGCAGGCTTGAAATTTACAAGCCCGAGGATTTGATGAAAATAATTACCCGTTCGGCAGGGATATTGGGGATTGAAATTACCGAAAAGGGAGCGGCAGAAATTGCTTCCCGTTCACGAGGAACCCCAAGAATCGCAAATCGTCTTTTAAGACGGGTTCGTGATTTTGCGGATGTTAAGGCAAACGGGGTAATCACTGACCAGGTTGCAGATTTTGCTTTAAAAATGTTGGAAGTGGACAAGCTTGGACTTGATGCTACCGATAAGCGAATGCTACTTTCTATTATAAATAATTATGACGGAGGTCCCGTGGGACTTGACACCATTGCGGCAACCATAGGCGAGGAAGCGGATACTGTTGAGGATGTGTATGAGCCTTATCTTATGCAAATCGGGTTTATAAACAGAACTCCGCGTGGAAGGATGGCAACCAGGCTTGCATATGAGCATTTCGGGCTGAGCTATCACGGTAATGATGAGCCTGAAAATATATTGCCTGATGACATAGACAAGTAACCACAGATGATGGGTTGAATAAAATATACAAGAAGGATTGATATATTATGGAAAAGAAAAAGTTTTATCTTACAACAGCGATTGCATATACATCACGCAAGCCGCACATAGGAAATACTTATGAGGTAGTGCTTGCGGATTCTATTGCAAGATTCAAAAGATATCAAGGCTATGATGTTTTCTTTTTGACGGGCACAGATGAGCACGGACAAAAGATTCAGCAGCTTGCTGAGGAAAGAGGAGTAGAGCCGCAGACTTACGTTGATGGTGTTGCGGGCGAAATCCGTGACATATGGAATCTTATGAATTCTTCATATGACAAGTTTATAAGGACAACCGATGATTATCACGTAAAAAGCGTGCAGAAGATTTTTAAAAAGCTTTATGAGCAAGGCGATATTTACAAAAGCTCATACACCGGCTGGTACTGCACCCCGTGCGAGTCATTCTGGACAGAGACACAGCTGGTGGATGGCAAGTGTCCTGACTGTGGCAGAGAAGTGCATCAGGGCAATGAAGAAGCGTATTTCTTCAAAATGAGCAAATATCAGGAAAAACTTGAAAAGTATATTGAGGAGAACCCTGATTTTATTCAGCCGGAATCACGCAAAAGAGAGATGATAAATAATTTCATAAAACCCGGAATTCAGGATTTGTGTGTATCAAGAACAAGTATAAGCTGGGGTATTCCTGTTGATTTTGATGAAAAGCATACGGTGTATGTGTGGCTTGATGCCCTTACAAATTATATAAATGCACTTGGCTATACACCTGACGAAAAGGATGAACTTTACAATAAGTACTGGCCTGCTGATGTTCACATCATCGGCAAGGATATCCTGAGATTTCACACTATATACTGGCCCATATTCCTTATGGCGTTGGGCGAGCCTCTTCCCAAAAAGGTTTTCGGACATCCATGGCTTTTAAGCGGAGACGACAAAATGAGTAAATCTTTGGGTAATGTAATTTACGCTGACGACCTGGTGCGTCACTTCGGCACAGACGGGGTAAGATACTATCTGCTTCACGAGATGCCATATGCTCAGGATGGCACAATTACCTATGAAAAGATAATAAATTGCTATAATACAGACCTTGCCAATACTTTGGGTAATCTTGCAAACAGAACAGTTGCAATGGTTAACAAGTATTTTGACGGTGTTGTTCCGGAAAAAGCTGAAGCAACAGGCTTTGAGGATGATCTGGCTGAGGTTGCACTGCTTGCAAAAACAGATGCTATTAAGTTTATGGAGGAGTTCCGCACAGCGGATGCTCTTGATGCAATCTGGACTTTGGCAAATCGAGCAAATAAATATATAGACGAAACAATGCCATGGGCACTTGCAAAGGACGAGGCGAAGAGACAGCAGCTTAAAACTGTTATGTATAGTCTGGTTGAGTCTCTTAAATGGATTTCGTCGCTGATTTCTTCCTTTATGCCTGAGACAGCGGAAAAGCTTGCGAATTCATTGGGGGTTGAAATCCCCAAACTTTCTCAGCTTGAAGCATTTGGTACTTCAAAGGCAGGACAGAAAGTGGGAAGTGAAGCAATGCTGTTTGCAAGAATTGATGCTGAAAAGAAGCTTTCAGAAATAGCAGAAGAATGCGAGAAGGCAAAGACTCCTCAGATTGAAATTGAGCCTTTTAAGGAAAATATAGATTTTGATAAATTCCTTGAGCTTGATATAAGAGTTGGAAAAGTTCTTGAATGTGAAGCTGTTCCCAAATCTTCCAAGCTTTTGAGGTTTACCATTGAAATAGGAAGCGAGACCAGACAGATTTTGTCGGGGATAGCAAAGTATTATAAGCCTGAGGATTTGATAGGCAAGAATGTGCTGTTTGTAGCGAATTTTGCGCCCAGAAAGATGATGGGATATGAATCGCAGGGTATGATTTTAAGTGCCGAACACGACGGCAAGCTGGTTGTAACATCGGTGCTTGATGATATACAAAGCGGTGCGCAGATAGTATAATCATAATCGTGGAAACGTTAGAATGACGTTTTAAGCGGAATACATTCCGCTACTTTCAAGAAAGAGGCTTGAAAGCCACATATGATTGCAATAATGTCGGTTTATGAAAACAAAGTTTTCATAATGGTTTGCGATATTTCGCAAACTAAAACGCTAATGCGTTTTGCCGACCATTATTATAAAAAGACCCGAAAGGACTGATTTGATGAGTGTTTTTAAAAAAGCCGACATTTTGTTGCCGGATTCAATAGATATGGAAAAATGGAGCGTTGTTGCTTGCGATCAGTACACCGCACAGCCTGAATACTGGAAACGGGTGGAGAAATTTGCAGGCGACAAACCGTCAACTCTTAATATTGTGTATCCCGAGGCGTTTTTATCCGAGGGAGACGGAAGAATTGCAAAGATAAATGAAAAAATGCAGGAGTATCTTGACAAAAAGCTTTTTGCAAAGCTTCCTGACAGTTTGATTTATGTAGAACGCACTTTAAACAGCGGGAAAATCCGTAGGGGAATAATAGGTGCGATAGACCTTGAATGTTACGATTATTCAAAGGGTGCAAAAAGCGAAATCCGTGCTACCGAAGGTACTATCCTGGAAAGAATACCTCCAAGAGTGAAAATCCGCGAAAACGCACCGCTTGAGCTTCCTCATGTTATTTTGCTTATGAATGATGAAAAGGATAGCGTAATCGGCAAGGTTGCCAAAGAAAAGCTTGTTTATGACTTTGACCTGATGGAAGGCGGAGGACATATTTCAGGCTGGCAGATTTCAGGCGATATGGCAGATGCAGTGGTCGACCATATCAAAAAATATGCGGATACTGTCAAGGATAATTTGATTTTTGCTGTGGGTGACGGAAATCATTCTCTTGCAACAGCAAAAGCGTGCTGGGAGAAGCTTAAAGCAAGTCTCACGCCGGAAGAAATTGAGAATCATCCAGCAAGATATTGTTTAGTGGAGATTGAAAATATCCACGACGAAGCGTTGGAGTTTGAGCCAATCCACAGAGTTGTGTTTAAACAAACTCCTGAAAAGGTTTTAGACGATTTAAGGAAATATTATGAGATTTCTTCAGAATATACCGATGGAGCACAGCTTATAACAGTGGTAATTAATGGCGAAAGCAAGGATGTTTATATAAAAAATCCGTCATCAAATCTTGAAGTAGGTACACTTCAGAACTTTCTTGATGAGATGAAATATGAATTAGATTACATACACGGAAAAGATGTTGTTGAAAAGCTCTCAAGGGGAGAAGAAACGGTTGGATTTATCCTTCCTTGCCCTGACAAAAATGGGCTTTTTGAAGCGGTAATTGCCGATGGCGCTTTGCCAAGAAAGACTTTTTCAATGGGAGAAGCAAACGAAAAGCGTTTTTACCTTGAGGCAAAGGCTATAAAATAAAAAACAGAGGACGGTTTAAGCGTAAGCCGCCCTCAGTGTTATGATGGGATGAATTTATGAAAAAGCTAAGCTTTAAACATACTTTTATATCGTGTTACATAGGATATTTTGTTCAGGCAACAGTATGTGGTTTTTTGCCGCTCTTATTTGTAATTTTCAACAGAGAATATAACATTCCGTTACCGCTTATCACGCTTCTTACAACGGTAAGCTTTCTGGTCCAGATGACAGGCGACAGCGTTTCGATATTGTTTGTGGAAAAAATCGGGTACAGAAAAGCGGGTATTTTGTCATATCTTCTGGCTGCCGCAGGGTTATTTTCATTAGGCGTGATAGCTCCGCTTTTTAGCAATATTTATATTGGAATTTTGATTTCAACAATAATTACCTCAATGGGTGGCGGTGTTTTAGAGGTTGTTCTCAGCCCCGTGATTGAATCATGCCCGTCAAAGAATAAATCTGCTGCAATGAGTATGCTCCACGCTATGTTTGGATTTGGCTCAGCAGCTATGATTTTTTTAACAACAATTCTGCTTAAACTGTTGGGCTGGCAATCATGGCAGTTTATTTCTGTGCTGTGGGCAATAGTGCCGCTTTTAAATGCGGTTTACTTTATGTTTGTTCCGATAAACGATACGACGGGGTCTCCCGAAAGAACTCCGATGAAGGTTTTGATTACTGACAAGCGTTTCTGGACTTTTATGCTTGTCATGACTTGCGGAGGCGGAGCGGAAATTGCCATGAGCCAATGGGCATCTGCTTTTGCTGAGGCATCACTTGGCGTAACCAAGGCGGTAGGGGATATAATGGGACCGTGTGCATTTGCTTTGATGATGGCTTTTTCAAGGTTTTTATATTCAAAGATTGCCGACAAGGTAAGCCTTTCAAAGTACATAATTGTTTGCGGATTTCTTACCTGCTTGTGTTATCTGACAGCAGCGTTTACTCCAATAAGTATGATAGCACTCATTGCTTGTGGAATGTGCGGGTTTATGGTAGGGATATTCTGGCCGGGAACATTAAGCCTTGCGGCAAAAGCGTATCCAAACGGAGGCTCGGCTATGTTTGCTTTGCTGGCACTTGGCGGGGATATCGGATGTACCCTTGGACCTACGTTGGTGGGGCTTGTTGCGAGCTTATTTGGAGGCGAGCTTAAAACAGGTCTTCTGATGGGGATGCTCTTCCCTGTCGGACTCATCCTGAGCGTCTCTGTTTTGAGCAAAAAGAAGAAACAGTCAATTAAATAATGTATAGGGAGGTATAGTACCTTCCTTTTTTACATAATACATATAAAAACTGAGGAATAAATTTCAAGTGTCTGCTCTATAATATATTAAGAAAAATATATCGAAAGGAGCGCCTTATGACACTTCAATTTATACAAGCCTTACCATTTTTGCAGTTTGCCTTAAGAAAAAATACAATAGAGGAAAGGCTGCATTATGAAAAACTGGCAGACTTAAAACGAAATATTGATGACAGTAAAGAAAAGCTTCTTTATGCACAGGAAAATTTTAATAATGTTACTGAACCCAAACTGATTGATTTTTATATTTATGAAATTCAGGCAGAGCAAAGCAGATATGAACAGCTTCTTATCGAATACAGAAATGAAGAATTAAGCTATATTCATTCATCTGTAGGATAGTTTATATATCAAAACCGGCGTTTTAACACAGCAAATTTAAAAATTTTTTAAAGTTTTTTAAAATTATGCTTGCATTTTTAATGGAGTTGTGATAAAATAAGTATTCGTTGACAGCGTAACTTATTTATTTGCTGTTTATGCGCCGGTAGCTCAGCTGGATAGAGTGACTGGCTACGAACCAGTAGGTCGGGGGTTCGAGTCCCTCCCGGCGCACCAGAAAAAAAGACAGATTTCGATAAAGAAATCTGTCTTTTTTTCAGCGATATAAATTCCTAACGGAATTTGCTATATGTCTTTGTACGCGATATATCCTGACAGATGCGATATGTTGCCTTGCGGCAACGAGAAAAGGAATTTATATCATATCGTAACGAAACGAAGTGAAGTTATATCGAATTTGCGAAGCAAATATATCGCACGAGCGTGAGCGAGTATATCGCAAATAAAACAAAAATATCCCTATGGTTCTGCTTTCCCATGAAAAAAGCACTTCTCACGAAGTGCTTTTTTCAGTTAAATCCGTCTTTCGACGGAATAAATCTGCTAACGCAGATGAAATCACTTCGTGATGAAAGCTTGCTTCGCAAGAATAAAAGACGGATTTAATTTCATTGAAGTCGTAAGACTTTGATTTCATCCAAACTTGTTTGGATTTCATCGTACCTTGCACGATTTCATTAAAAGAATTGTGTCATCTAAACCGTTTGGCTCTTTCAAAAAAATACACACTCTTTCTAGTGTGTCAGTGATCTGAAGACTATTCTTCGGAATAGTCTTTTTTTCATAATTAACAACCTTATTTGCCATAATAAATGTATTGATAGGAAAATGGTAAAACAATTTCCTGATACTTTATTAAAATTAAGTCTTCGAGGTAAAATTATGAAATCAATATGGAACAATATTAAAAAGCCGAAATTCGGCACTTTTGAGGGGGATATAAAAACAGATGTACTCATCGTTGGTGGCGGGTTGTGCGGAATTTTATGTGCATATATTCTTAAGGAGGCGGGTGTGGACTCTGTACTTGCAGAAAGTCAGACGATTTGTAATGGGATAACAAAAAACACTACTGCAAAGATTACTCTCCAGCACGGTCTTATATATTATAAGATAATCAAAAAGTATGGCGTTCATAAAGCACAGCTTTATTATGAAAGCCAAAAATCTGCTATGGAAAACCTAAAGTCACTTGCTTTAAAAGCGGATTCGGATTTGGAGACTTGCAGCAATTTTGTTTATTCTTTAAACGACAGAGCTGTAATAGAAAAAGAAGTCAGTGCGTTGGAAAAGATTGGGGGCAAGGCTTCCTTTTGTGAGAGAATTGAATTACCGTTTGATATCGTAGGTGCAATTAAAACAGATAATCAAGCGAAATTTCATCCGCTGAAATTTGCATATACCATTGCGAAGGATTTGAAAATATTTGAGAATACTAAAATTCTTGATTTGAAAGCTAATACTGCAATTACAAATAACGGAAGAATTTCAGCAAAGAAGATTATTGTGACAACACATTTTCCGATTATCAATAAACACGGCGGATATTTTGCTAAGATGTATCAGCACAGGTCTTATGTTCTTGCTCTTGAAAACGCACAAAATATCAAAAATATGTATGTTGATGAGGATAAATCCGGTCTGTCTTTCCGTGCTTACAACGATTTGCTGCTGCTTGGTGGAGGAAGTCATCGTACGGGGAAGAAAGGCGGTGGGTGGTCGGTACTTGAAGCGGTTGCTGAAAAATATTACCCCGGCGCACAAGAGACCAGAAGATGGGCGACACAGGATTGTATGACGCTTGATTCTATTCCGTATATTGGCCGATACTCAAGTTCGACTCCCGATTTGTATGTGGCAACGGGGTTCAATAAATGGGGTATGACGTCTTCTATGGTTTCTGCAATGATATTGGCGGATATGGTGTGTGACAGAAAAAATGAATATGAAGAGGTTTATTCCCCCTCAAGAAGCATCATACATTCTCAGCTTGCTGTGAATGTATTTGAATCTCTTAAAGGGTTGCTTACACCAACAGTGCCGAGATGTCCTCATATGGGGTGTGCACTGAAGTATAACAAAGCGGAACATTCATGGGATTGTTCTTGCCATGGTTCAAGATTTGATAAGAATGGGGAATTGATAGATAATCCGGCAACACATGACAAGAAGAAGTTATAGGAAATGGTAGCCGAATCGTTTGGAAACTTAGAGCGAAACGACAGCAACCGACAAATTGTTGTCGTTTTTTTGGTAAAATTTGCGTTTTAAACACTAACCGTCAATTAGAATCAGCTGTTCCAAAGACGTTATTTTCTTGCAAAAATCATAGTTATGTTGTATAATTAATTCAATATTTTTGATAAAAACTATAGGAGTGATAAAATGAAAACAGAAAAAAATATCTTAATTGCTTTTATCTTAAATTTGTGTTTCTCTGTTATTGAATTTATCGGTGGTGCAGTTACCGGAAGTGTTGCTATTATTTCTGATGCAGTTCATGATGTTGGCGATGCTATGAGTATAGGGATGTCTTATTTTTTAGAACGTAAAAGCAAAAAAATGCCTGACCAAATATATACTTATGGATATGCCCGTTATTCCGTTATGGGAAGTGTTATTACAACATTGATTTTGCTTATGGGTTCTTTGGCAATAATATATAATTCTGTTATGCGTATTCTGAATCCGGTTTCGATTGACTATAATGGGATGATTTTCTTTGCGGTTATCGGAGTCATAGTTAATTTTATAGCGGCATGGTTCACAAGAGACGGAAATTCGTTAAATCAAAAGGCGGTTAACTTACATATGCTTGAAGATGTACTGGGGTGGATTGTGGTGTTAATTGGCGCGATTGTTATGCGGTTTACAGATTTTAAGGTTGTTGACCCCATAATGTCTGCTTTTGTTGCTGTTTTTATTTTGGTAAATGCAGTAAAAAATTTAAAAGATGTGCTTGATTTGTTTCTCGAAAAAATTCCTCAAGGCATTGACATCGAAGAAATAAAGTTACATATATCCAAAATCGATGGAGTGCAGAATGTCCATCATATTCACATCCGTAGCTTAAATGGGCAGAAGAATTACGCCACTATGCATATTGTCACTGATGAAGAAGGGAGTATGATTAAGAAAAAGGTTCGGGAAGAACTTAAGGAGCATGGCATTGAACACGTCACATTGGAACTTGAAACCTCTGCCGAGAGTTGCAGCGAAAAAGAATGCATTATGACATTTGAAAATAGTAGAGAACACCACCATCATCACCATCATTAAAATTCAAAATTAGTTATATATAAATAAAACACAAATTAGCGCTTCTGAAAAATCACATTATCCAAAGAGATTTCGAGCTGTTAGACAGTCTTTTTAGATAGAGTAAATTAGCGGAAGTTAAAGGAACTTAAAAAGCGATAAAAACCGCATAAAATAAGGGCTTTGAGGGGTTAAAAACCTTCAAAGCCTTTGCTGTTCTCGCAAATTTCGTATTGCCGCTTTTTGATGCATTTTTTGGGTTTTCGCTAGAAAAGTGCTAGAAAAATGTTAGAAAAAACATATGAAAGGATGAAACAGTTTTGCAGAATAACTTTACCTTAAAAACAAATAATAAAAAAGGGAAAAC
>JAZNMD010000156.1:0-3623 GCA_045579385.1 Clostridia bacterium | reverse complement strand
ATGCGCCACACGTAGAGGGACAGCTTGCCGATGAAAATTCGCTGATCAATTATGTGAAAGCTCTTATTAAATTGAGAAAAGAAAATCAGAATTTATGGGCTGACGTTGGATTTGAAGTAATTGACGCAGGATACCCTTTTATTTACCAAAGGGGAGACTTGTTAATAGTTATCAACCCGAAGGATCAGGATTTTAAGAAAAATATCAATGGCAATATTCTGTGCGGTGTAAACGCGAATATTGATGCAGACGTGTTGAATATAAACGGCAAGGGCGCTGCGATTGTTGATTTGAAATCATATTAACGAAAATTAAAACGTTCTTACATCTTTGGAATGTATTGGGTATGGATAGGGAAGAACATAGAGTATATAGAATTTGTAAGCCAAGGAATTGATTTCGGCTTTGCTACGCTCCTCGGTCAAGCGCGTCTCTGACAGTCCACTACTTTGCAAGTTTTATGTTTTCGCCTTGGCGAAACGACGGGACGCAACCGTCGTTAAAACTTGACCGACTTGAGTTCTACTCAAGTCGTACATTCACTACCGCTCCGCCTTCAAGTTCTTTGTGCAATCCTTACCAAAGCAAAAACGGACATCGTTTGATGTCCGTTTCGCTTTGGTGCGGGTAACAGGACTTGAACCTGCACCTCCTTGCAAAGACTAGAACCTGATGGTAACGTCACCTTGGTGAAAGGTTATAAAACTCATTTCCAAAGATAAATAAAGAAGAGTTTCCCCGTGTATCCGTTGTATTCTTTCCAACCCTTAATTTCAGTCTGTTCACCAATTTTTTCTAATAACAGTTTTCCTGCTGTATCCTTCCAATCTCTTCTTGGACTGCAGAAAACAAACGGAGCACCGTCAACAATGCATTGAAGCCAAAGCTGAGCATTACCTATTCCAAACTCGGCGCTTGTAAAGGATGTAAAAGGAATCTCCTTTTTTACCTTCAACTTGTCGTTGGAGCAAATGATAGATGTATCTGTAATTTCAGCAATATATCCTTGCATTCCTACCTTCTGAGGCAAAATTCCGCCTCCTTGTCCAACGATCATATTAAATGTTTTGTTTTCGTCCAAGCCGTTCTTTTCACAGTATTTTTTCAATGATGACATTTGTGTTCTCCTTATATTTTTTCTTTATTGTTTTCTTTAGAGAAGACTAAACTTCCTTCAATTTTTTCTACCTTGATTTCAGGGTATTGAAAGTAATCAAACAGCGAGAATTGCCATTCGGTTGGGTGAGAATCAAGAAAACGGAATATCTTGTGCATGATCTCGTCTCTTTGAGCATCTGTGCCACCGTAAAAGTGAATGATAAATACGCTGGCAAAGAATGTGTCACTTACAGTTTTTCTTACTAAATAAATATTTTGAATAATATCCTGATCAATCGATTTGATATATGCCAAAATTTCTTCCAGCATTCCGTTTGGCAAAGTTTCTTTAGTCAGATTGTCATTTTTGGAAAGGAAGGAGATCTGTGAATCTTGATCAACGTGCTTTTGCGCCAATTCTCCTGCTTTCTTTCTGTAATCCAGCAACGCCTCTTGTCTGCCGGTAAGACAGCAAAAATTACCAATTATATTAAGACCTTCTTCAATGTAGTTGCCATTTTGTTCCATAGCGCGATAGATCAGCTCCATACCGCGCTCGTCATAACGATAAAGCATTGCCGAACCCTTCATAAAGGTTGCGTGTGCAGAAGATAGACTGGGGAGTGCTTCGATGACCTTATCACACAGAGCCTCAGCCTCTTCATGTTTTCCAATCGTTTTCAAATCGGAAACAAGGTCGGCATATGTTTCCGGTGAAATCGGATTTCCTGCTTGATGCCATTCCTCGATTCGTGCAAGTGGCTGCACAAATTGTTCGGTACGATCGTTTTTATAGGTTTTTAAGCGTTCCTCATAGATGATATTCTCGGAGAACTCAAGAAGCTTTTGACACTCTGCAATATATTCGTCCGAGCTTTTTGTGTCTGTCAGGGAAAGGTCTTGAATTCCCAGTGCGTTCATACGCATTTTTAATGTTGGATGGGTGGCATTATTAGCAAGTATCTCTTTGGAGACCAGTTCATTCCAATATTCGCTTCTCTCAGAGATAGCCTTTTTAAAGTCTGAAATTCGGTTTGTAAGATAATCCGCCTTTAGCTCTTCAGGTTCATAAAGCGAAGGTTCGTTTTTTACACAGCTTTCCCAAAAATACATTGTGTCATAATGTGTTTTCAAAAGAGCGGATACGGCAACCTTCGGATCTCCGTGTTTTGCCATTGTTTGATCGGCGTATAATTCATTTACCACAGACGAAGCATAATCATAAAACATATAGTTAAATGCGTATTTTGTGGCAAAAATCAAATACAGCTTTGAGAGAAATACACTAAGCTTATTGTATCCTTCGCTTTCTTCACAAAGCCAAGTATGGTACTGTGATTCACGGAAGGCTTTTCGGTTATCGTCGGAGACGTGTGCAAATTCATGTAACAAGATGTTGTACAGTTCTTCCTCAGACAAGGTATGAAGAAGAATGACACCAAGTTGAAGAATGGATCTTTTTTTATCCTTAATAATACTCGCGGAGCAATTCCAATTAAGCAATATAAGAATTTCATCTGTACTACCTACACGGTCAGCAGCCTTACGTGCTAAATCATAGATTAAGGGATAATCGTTTTTTGAGATAGCTACTGCGGTTTCACTTAAAGTGATTTGCTTTTTTCTATGTATACGAGCATAAACCGAATAAAAAAGAAGACCGGAATAGAGCAAACATAACACATAAAGAGAAGACTCAAATACTATTAAAATTCCACCCAAAACGGATGAGGCAATCGCCAACACCACAATCAAAAGAGTATATATGATTGTCAAATGACGGGTACGTCTGAGTTCCTTGAGTTTGCGCTTGGCGGTGTTTTCAGCATCATTTCGGTGGCTTACCAAAAAAGCATTCATATCCGCAACCTTGGAACGCTTTATTTTGTTCACAAAGCGTTTTGCAGAAAAGATATTAAAAGCAAAAAGGAAAATTGGCAATATCGTTAGCAAAACAAGCACAACAATCAATACTGTGTTTGAAGCCCATTTTGAATTAAAAATCAGACTTATGATAGATGCAAACAATGCAGAAATATAGGATAAAATATATAAACTTATTTTTTTCATCATATTCTCCTAAATAGTGAAATTTTAACATCTCGTATATTGTATCATAGAACTATGTAGATTTCAAGTATCTTAGGAAAATTTTATAACATTAAAATAGGAAAACAAGGCAGACGCGTCACCTCGGTGAAAGTTTTTTTGAAACGCAAACATTAAAAAAGCATCAAAATAAATTCCGCAACCAAGAAACAAAGCAGAATAGTTGCCACGAACATACCAAGCCATACTAAAAGCTTTAAACCCGCATTTTTTGTTCCTCTCATCAAAAACAGACTCACACAAGCACCTAAACCACTGATTCCGCCTCCGATTGCTCCTCCAACAATCGGAATGATCTCGCAAAGTTCGGGAACATTTCCCCATACTAAAACAAATGCAAAAATGAAGACAGAGCAAAAAATCTCGTACCATTTGCAAGGTTCGGACAACTGTATTATGTCTTGATCTATGTACAA
>JAZNMD010000155.1:0-22639 GCA_045579385.1 Clostridia bacterium | reverse complement strand
GGTCCGCTTACAATGATTTTGAAAAAAAAGTCCTCTATTCCCGATGTAGTTTCGGCAGGACTTGATACTGTTGGAATTCGTGTGCCAAAGGACAGCACGGCAAGAGAATTTTTGGCAGAGTGCAAAACTCCCGTGGCCGCTCCAAGTGCAAATGTTTCCGGTAGACCAAGTCCAACAACCTTTGCTCATGTTGAAGAAGATATGAAAGGTCGGGTAGCTGGAATTATCCGTGGAGAAGATTCGGCTGTGGGGGTTGAATCAACGGTAATTGATCTAACTTCAAAAATACCTACGGTTTTAAGACCGGGAGGGATTTCTCTTGAAGCTCTCAGGGAAGTTTTGGGGGAGGTCTTGATTTCATCAGAACTTGGCAATGACAATATTCCCAAGGCACCCGGGATGAAATACAGGCATTATTCTCCAAAAGGTCAGGTTTATATACTTAAAGGCGACGTTTCGGATGTCTCGGTCTTTCTTGAAAAACGAAGTAAGCTTAATTCAGTTGCAGTCTTAACCTTTGACGAATTTGATGAATATATGCCGAAGTCAATAACGCAATTATCGCTTGGAAGCAAGGATAAGCCCGAAGATGCTGCACACAGACTTTTTGACTGTCTTCGTGAGTGCGACTTACTGGGAATAAAAGAAATATATGCTCCCGAAATACCTGAAAATGGTCTTTGGAGAGCGGTCAAAAACCGACTCTATAAAGCGGCAGGAAACAGAGTTATTGATGCAAAAACAGCTAAAAATGTGCTTTTTATATGCACGGGGAACACTTGCAGAAGTGCAATGGCAGAGGGAATTTTCAATTCACTTAATCTAAACGGAGTGGCAACTTCTTGCGGCTTGATGGCAGGCGACACTAAGGCAGAGCCAAATGCAATTTTAGCGGCAGAGGCTTTGGAAGTTGATATAAGGAATCACACTTCCAGGCAGCTTACTCTTGATTTGCTTGAAAATTCAGATATTATATTGACGATGACGAAGATGCATAAATCCAGTATACCTGATGGATTTAACGTATTCACTCTTACAGAATTTGTCGGCGAGACAGGCGATATCAGCGACCCGTACGGGCAGGATATCGACGTGTATAAGGAATGTGCAAAAAAAATAAAAGCTTTGATAGAAAAGATGGAAATATGATTAAGTTTGTACCTATGGAAAAGGCTCATATCAAGGAAATGGTAAAAGTTGAGGAGCAATGCTTTAACTCAGGTTTTGCCGAAAAATGCTTTGAAAAGGAGCTTGAAAACAAGATTGCAATATATTTTGTAGCAGTAGAAAATGGAGAAGTTCTGGGTTATGGCGGACTTTGGAACATTTGTGGTGTTGCAGAGATAATTGATATCGCAGTGCATAAGGATTTCAGAAAAAAAGGAATTGCCTCAGGACTTTTTGCGGCGTTAACCGAAGAATGTTTAAAACAAAATGTTTCGGAGATAAATTTGGAAGTAAGGTATTCAAACGATGCTGCAAGAGGGCTTTATAAAAAATTGGGTTTTGAGGAAAACGGTTTAAGAAAACGTTACTATGAGAATAGAGAAGATGCTGTTTTGATGAGAAAACAGCTTCAGAAAGGGAAAAACGATGAAAATTCTTGCGATTGAAAGTTCTTGCGATGAAACAGCGGCAGCTGTTGTTGAAGATGGAAGATTAGTGCTTTCCAATGTTATAAACACTCAGATTGAACTTCACAAGAAATTTGGTGGGGTTGTTCCCGAGGTTGCATCAAGAAAACATATTGAAAATATAAGTGATGTAGTTGACAAGGCACTCTTTGATGCAAATTGCACCTTAAATGATGTCGATGCAATAGCTGTTACCTACGGACCCGGGCTTGTGGGGGCATTGTTGGTGGGCGTTTCCACCGCAAAAGCATTAAGCTTTGCAGCAAAAAAACCCCTCATACCCGTGCATCACATAAAGGGGCATATCTGTGCTAATTATATCGAGCATGCTGATTTTAAACCGCCATTTATTTGCCTTGTAGCATCCGGTGGTCACAGTCATATTGTTTATGTAAAGGATTTCAATTCATATGAGGTGCTTGCAAAAACAAGTGACGATGCAGCTGGCGAAGCTTTTGATAAAGTTTCAAGAGTTTTAGGTCTGGGATACCCGGGGGGACCTGCAATTCAGGAATATGCAAAAAGTGGTAATCCAAATGCCATTAAGTTCCCAAGAGTGAATATGGGCGAGGATGGCTTTGATTTTAGTTTCAGCGGTGTTAAAACTGCTGTTATAAATTATATACACAATGCAGAACAAAAAAATATCGAAATCAACAAAGCTGATGTTGCGGCATCCTTTCAGGAAGCAGTTACAGATGTTTTAAGCAGACATCTTGTTGATTGTGCCAAAAAGTATGGGGCAAAGAGGATTGCACTTGCGGGCGGAGTTGCGGCAAACCAGCCTCTCCGTGAACATTGCGAAGCTTTGGCAGAAAGTATGGGGATGGAGCTGTTTTATCCCTCGCTTAAGCTTTGTACTGATAATGCTGCAATGATTGCCTGTGCTGCGTATTACGAATACAAAAACGGAAGGGTTGCAGATATGTCACTTAATGCAATCGCAAACCTTCCGCTTGACTAAAACAGATTTCTGAAAATTTCAACTATTTTGAAGCGTATTTCAACAGGTATTCTGCCATTATCTGTTTTAGTAATAAGGGCGTATTCTTCGTCGGTCAAGGTGTTTTTAAGTTTAAGTTTTGTGTCACTACCGGCTGATATGATGCCATCGGTAAAGCAAAGCGGGGGGTACATAACACACCACCAGTTTTCGCCTGAGGCGTTACCAATTTCAATACGCAGGGCGTTGTATTTACCGCTTGGCAGAGTAATGTCACTATATGTTTTGGTAGGAAACGGGAATTCTCCTATTTTGGCTTTTACCGAATAATCAAAGCCTTGTGATTTTATTTCGTTTTCTGCTAAACGACAGATTTTGTCAAGATTTGCCTTTGCTGTTTCTTCGGCATCTTGAGGAGAGGTAGCATTCCTAAAAAGTGCAGAGGTTTCCTCGATGATGCGATCCCTTACTGAGAGCTTAAGCCTTTGGTCTTCTTCTGAATTGCTATTTGCAACAATATGGAGTCTTAAAACAGAGTTTTTTATGTCATTACCAACTGTTTTTGCATATGTTATGGATAGTGTTAGAACAAATGTTAGAATAAGACCGATTATTAAAAGTTTTTTATTTTTAAAGTATTGCAAATGCATACCGCCTTTCTGGAACTTATCTTATGCGGAAAGTATTTACAGTAAATTAAGTCTTTATACATAGAGTTTTTATAGTTTTTAAAATTATTTTAAGAAGGATTGATGATTAAGAATGGGTAAATTAAGTGTTTGTATTCTCTTTGGCGGTGTATCATCAGAGCACAGCGTTTCTGAAGTTTCGGCTTCTGCGGTTATAAATAATATTAACCGTGAGAAATATGATGTTCATCTTATAGGTATAACCGAGACGGGGAAATGGCTTTATTACGAGGGAAGCGCAGATGCGATACTGAATCACAGCTGGGAAAGCGGTAAGGTTACACATGCAATAATTTCTCCTGATCGCAGTGACAAATGTATAATCAAGCTTGGAGAAAAGCTTGAAAAGATAAAAATTGATGTTGTTTATCCCGTTCTTCATGGAAAGAATGGCGAGGATGGAACAATTCAGGGGCTTTGCGGACTTGCGGGTATACCTTGTGTCGGAAGTGGTGTTATCGGCAGTGCTGTTTGTATGGACAAATGTATGGCAAAAATTTTGTTTGAAAAAGCAGGTATTCCGCAGGCAGATTGGGTTGAAGTAAAGGGCGAGCCTGATATTGAACTTATCGAGAAAAAGCTTGGATATCCGTGTTTTGTTAAGCCGTCTTCCGCAGGGTCGTCGGTGGGCGTTACCAAAGCAAATAACCGCGAAGAGCTGGAAAATGGAATCAAACTTGCACTTCAGCACGATTACAAGGTACTTGTGGAAGAAGCTATAAATCCCCGCGAAGTTGAATGTGCAGTTATGGGCAATTTTGAGCCACTTACTGCAGATGTATTGGGGGAAATAAAGCCTGCAAAGGAATTTTATGATTTTGAGGCAAAATATGAGGATGATGCATCTGAAATTATCATTCCGTCTCCTGTCAGTGCTGAAACCGAAGCACAGATAAAGGAATATGCAAAAACAGCTTATAAAATCTGTGAGTGTCGTGGTTATTCACGTGTAGATTTTTTTGTTGAAAAAACGACGGGTAAGATTTATCTCAATGAGATAAATACCATCCCGGGATTTACCCCGATAAGTATGTACCCCAAACTTTGGGAACGTTCAGGTGTACCAATGGCAGAACTTATCGACAAACATATAGAATTAGCACTCGCAAGAGAGGATTAGTTGAAAATGGATAACAGACCGATAGGTGTTTTTGATTCAGGACTTGGTGGACTTAGCTGCGTTAAAGAAATTATGCAGATAATGCCGAATGAAGACATAATATATTTTGGCGATACGGGGCGTGTGCCTTATGGAAGTCGAAGCCGGGAAACCCTTATGAAATATGTAAATCAGGACATAAGGTTTTTAAAAAGCTTTGATATAAAATTGATAATTATAGCTTGCGGAACTGCCAGCAGCGTTGCTCTTCCTTGGTGCGAAGATGACGGGATAGAAATTTTAGGTGTTGTTGACCCTGCAGCAAGGGCGGCAGCAAAGGCAACTAAAAACGGTAAAATAGGGGTTTTGGGAACTTCTGCAACTGTAAAATACGGAAAGTATGTTGAAAAAATCAAAGAGCTTTGCCCAAAAGCTGAGGTTTATCAAAAAGCGTGCCCTATGTTTGTGCCATTGGTTGAAAACGGATATATGGACAGTGAGGTAACACGGATTATTGCGAGAGAGTATCTTTCGGATATAAAATCGAAAGGTGTGGACACTTTGATTTTAGGCTGCACACATTATCCACTCTTAAAGGACATAATCCATGAGATTATGGGAGATGAGGTTGTTCTTATAAATTCCGGGGCGGCAGCCGCTGACGGAGCACTTGAATTACTTAAAGAACGTGATATGATGAGTGAAGATAACTCAGGGTCTTACAAATATTTTGTGAGTGATACAACTGAGGATTTTGCCAGACTTGGCGGACTGTTTTTAGAAAGACCAATTTGTGAAACAGTAGAAAAAATTGATATAGAGAAGTATTAAAGAAGGTGTTATTTACAGATGAAAGAAAATGCAATGATTTCTTTAAAAACCATACAAATGATTGATGGAGATGAGGACGCAAACGAGATTGAACTTCAGACAAAGGGTAAATTTGCCGAAAAAAACGGTAAGTTTTATATAATATATGAAGAAAGTGAGCTTACGGGATTTGAAGATACCACAACAACCATTAAGGTTGCAAATGATTGCGTGTCGCTGACTCGAAGTGGTAAGTATAACAGCAAGATGGAATTTCGCAAAGGCGAAAAAAGCCTCTGCAGTTATCAGACTCCATACGGGGTTATACCGGTAGGCGTAAACCCCATTTTGCTTGAAAGCAAGCTTTCGGACCGTGGTGGTAAGGTCAATATTGAATATCTGCTTGATATTGACAACAGAGAGTATTTAAAAAATTCCTTGAATCTTGTTGTTACAATACAATAAGAAAAGAGATTTCCATAATCATAAAAAAGAGAACAGGAGAAAATTAATGAACATTATTGAAAATTCCAAAAAAACAATAATAAAAGCTGTTGAGGTTGCTTTTGACGCTGCTGTTAAAAGCGGAATGTTAGCTCCGTCTGAAGAAATTCTTGTTTCAGAAATGATACATCTTGAGGTTCCGAAGGACAAGCAATACGGGGACTTTGCGTGTAATATAGCAATGCTGCTTGCAAAAAGCCTTAAAATGCCTCCAAGAAAGATTGCAGAGGCAATTTGTGAAGAAATAGTTTGCGGAGACGAGATTGAAAGAGTTGAGGTTGCAGGGGCAGGCTTTATTAATTTTTATCTCTCAAACAATAGACTCTATGAGGTTATCCGTGCGATTGAAGATGAGGGCGAGGATTACGGACGAGTTGACATTGGTAAAGGAAAGAAAGTAATGGTTGAATTTGTAAGTGCAAATCCAACAGGACCAATGCAAATGGGTAATGCTCGTGGCGGTGCTTTGGGAGATTGCATGGCAAGCGTTTTGGAATATGCGGGTTATGATGTATGCCGTGAATTTTATATAAACGATGCAGGAAACCAGATTGAAAAGTTTGGTAAATCCCTTGAAGCAAGATATATTCAGGAGCTCAAGGGAGAGGATGCGATAGAATTCCCCGAAGACGGATATCATGGTGATGATATCCGCGAACACGCAAAGGCGTTTATAAACCTTGAGGGAGATAAGTACCTGACTTCCTCTCAGGAAGAACGCAGAACAGCTCTTGTTTCTTATGCACTTGAAAAAAATATTGAATATCTTAAGACAGATTTGGGAAAATATAGGATTTACTATGATGTCTGGTTCAGGGAAAGCGAGCTTCATAAAAACGGAAAGGTAGAAGAAGCTATCAAACGTTTGACCTCGGCTGGTTATACCTATGAAGAAGATGGTGCAATTTGGCTTAACTGCGAAAAAATGGGTCTTGAAAAAAATGAAGTTCTCGTTCGCCAGAATGGTATTCCCACTTATTTTGCAGCCGATATTGCATATCATATAAATAAGATTGAAACAAGAGGTTTTGACCTTGCGATTGATGTCTGGGGTGCTGATCATCATGGACATATTGCCAGAATGAAGGCTGCTCTTGCGGCTGTTGGAATTGATCCGGACAAGTTTGAGGTTTCAATAATGCAGCTTGTTCGCCTTACCAGAGATGGCGAGGCGGTAAGAATGTCCAAGAGAACCGGAAAGGCAATAACTCTTTCTGATTTGCTTGAGGATGTTTCAATCGATGCAGCAAGATTTTTGTTTAATATGCGTATGGCAGGAAGTCATTTGGATTTTGACCTCGATTTAGCTGTTAAAGAAGACAGCGAAAACCCTGTGTATTATGTTCAATATGCTCATGCAAGAATTTGCAGTATTATAAGAGTGCTTGCTGAAGAAGGAATAAAGGTTAAAAACTTTGATGAGATTTCGCCTGAAGTTTTGGTTATGGAAGAAGAACTGGAACTTCTTAAGAAGCTGACAGAGCTTCCTGAAGAAATCAAGGCATCTGCAATCAGTCGTGAGCCTGCAAGGATTACACGGTATGTAATAGATCTTGCAGCGGCTTTCCATACTTTCTATAACTCCTGCAGAGTAAAGGCGGATGATGAAAAGCTTATGTACGCACGACTTAAGCTGGCTGACTCGGTTCGTATTGTTATTAAAGGTGTTTTAAAGATGTTAAAAATAGAAGCACCCGAAAAGATGTAAATATATTTTTGAAAAAGATAGTGGAAAGGAATAACCCGATGAAAAAGAAGCTTTTGACAATTATATTAATGTGCCTCGTGCTCTTTCATGGGGTTACGGTATTTGCTGTTGATCCGAAATCAATATTTACTGAGGTACGTGCATATAACGCCAGAATTTATGTTTGTGATACCGAAAATACTGAGGCTATACTTCTTAATGTAACACTACCCAATGGTACTCACAACACAAGTTTAACAGGTAGTATTGAATACAGAGCACTTCCCATAGTGACTCAGGCTATATTTGGGTCAAAGGGACAAAAACTTACAATGGACGTTATAAACGGATATCTTCTTGACAGTCCTGTAAGGGTTCTGATAGGGAAAAACGGATACGGTTACAAAATCCTTTGTATGGAATTTTTAAAATAAAGAACGGAGATGAGGAATTTGATTAATAAGCTGTTTAAAAAAGGAATTATTTTCTTTCTAATATTAACAATTACTGTTTTTTCTGTTAATGCAGTAGTATTTGCTGAAGAAAAAGAAGAAAAGAACTATGCCGAAAACGTAGAAAAGCTGATAAATAATCTGACTTTACTTTCACGCTATGAAACAGTAACCCAGCAGAGTCTTTATAAGGCTGCGTTTGAGGCAATATTTGAAAATAATCCTGAAATGTATGAGACTGTGATGAAGGCACTTCTTGGCTCTATAGATGAGCATTCTGCATATTTCAATCCCGAAGAAGCCAAGGCCTTTATGATGGATTTGAACGATGAAGTAACCGGAATTGGTGTTAATGTTTTTGAAAGTGATGGTAATATTTTAGTTTCTGAGCCTGTACCGGGGTCACCTGCAGAACGGGTTGGAATCAAAGCCGGTGATATAATAATCGGTGCAGATGATTTTGACTTAAGGACAATGGAGTTTGAACTTGCTATTGATAAAATCCGTGGCAAAGAAGGAACCGATGTAAGAGTCACTGTTCTCCGTTCAGGAATAAGTGAACCTTTGAGCTTTGTAATCAAGCGTGAAAAGGTTGTACTTAACCCATTAAATTTTGAAATAATAGAACACGAAAATAAAAAAATCGGTAAAATAAAAATTTATTCTTTCAGCAACAATGTTGCAAAAAAATTCGCTGAAGCTTTAGCCGATCTTGACTCAAAGGGAATTAAAAATCTTATAATAGATGTACGTGACAATGGTGGCGGTTATCTTGACCAGACCGTTGAGATTGCAGATTTATTGCTCCCAAAGGATGCTATTATCTTAACTGAGGACCACAAAATATCAATACTTAATAAGGAATATAAAGCTACCGGCAAGGGTAAAGAGTATAAAATTGTTGTTCTGGTTAATGGAATGAGCGCAAGTGCTTCAGAGGTTTTGACCGCCGCACTTACCGAAAATGGTGTAGCAAAAGCTGTTGGACAAAAAACTTTTGGAAAAGGAACAGTACAGTCTTTAAAAATGGCGGAAAATGGCGGAATTCTGAAATATACAACAGCATATTATCTTACACCTGAGGGTAACAACATAAATAAGGCAGGAATTACCCCTGATGTTGTAATTGAAAATTCTTCAAAGCCTGTTGATATGTCGGAATTTGATATGTTTTCTCTTTCGAAGACCTATAGAATAGGCGACAAGGGAAAGGAAGTTGAACTTGCTAAAAAAATGCTTAAATTTATGGGCATTTTTGTTGGCGAATTGAACGATATCTATGATGAAAATCTTAAGATTGCAATTACAACGTTTCAAAAATTAGCAGGGCTATTTCCATATGGAGTTTTGGATTTGACTACACAGCTTAATATGTATGACAAGCTTAAAACAACTACTGTTGAGGTTGATGATCAGCTTAACAGAGCAATAGATATGTTTTAAATATGCATCTTGTTTTGCCCGCAGACAAGAGAGATTGCAAATTTATATCAGCGGGAAGGAAAGTTGAGGACATTAAAATGAGTGAAAATTGTACACATGATTGTTCAAACTGTGGGGAAGAATGTGCTTCAAGAACAGAGGAGCAAAGCTTTCTTGCACCACAAAATGCAATGAGCAGTATAAAAAAAGTTATAGGAGTTGTCAGCGGAAAGGGTGGTGTTGGTAAATCTTTGGTTACCTCACTACTTGCTTCTGCTATTCAAAAAGAAGGCTATCGCTGTGCTGTTTTAGACGCAGATATTACCGGGCCGTCAATTCCAAAACTGTTTGGTATATCCGAAAAGGCAACCGGTAACGATTATGGAATTCTTCCTTTAGTCAGCACGGGTGGCGTAAAGATTATGTCAATTAATCTTTTGCTGGAAAATGACACAGACCCGGTTGTATGGAGAGGTCCGGTTATTGCCGGAACAGTAAAACAGTTCTGGACAGATGTAATCTGGGAGGATGTTGACGTTATGTTCGTTGACATGCCCCCAGGTACAGGCGATGTTCCGCTTACGGTTTTTCAATCACTACCGGTTGACGGGATTGTGATTGTTACTTCTCCGCAAGAGCTTGTTTCGATGATTGTTGAAAAAGCTGTTAATATGGCAAAACTTATGAATATACCGATTTTGGGATTAATTGAAAATATGAGCTATGTTGAATGCCCTGATTGTAGTAAAAAAATCAATATTTTTGGCGAAAGCAGGCTTGATGAAATCGCAGCAGCTCAAAGCCTTGAGGCTCTTGGCAAAATTCCTATGCGGCCTGATATTGCAGCAAACTGCGACAGCGGTCTTGTTGAAGCTGTTGAGGGACGGGGTTGGCTTGATAAAGCGGTAAATAAGATAAAAGACTTAATAAAATAATACAGTTTAAAGAGGTAAAATATGTTTTTATCAGATAAATGGAAGGACTATGAACTGCTTGACGCAAAAACAGGAGAAAAGCTTGAACGTTGGGGTAACATAATTTTAAGACGGCCTGACCCGCAGATCGTATGGAATTTGGAGTCTGAGGATCTGGACCCACGTTGGAATACAGCTAATGCACATTATTTAAGAAGCAACACGGGCGGTGGACATTGGGAAAGCCGAAAAGGGATTCCCGACAGCTGGACTGTTGATTATGGCGAGCTTACTTTTGGTATAAAAATGATGGGATTTAAACATACAGGTCTTTTCCCTGAACAAGCTTCAAACTGGGATTGGTTTTCAAGTCTTATTAAAAATTCCGGACGTAAAGATATCAATGTTCTTAACCTTTTTGCATATACCGGAGGTGCTACTATGGCAGCGGCTAAGGCAGGTGCCAGTGTGTGTCACGTTGATGCATCAAAAGGAATGGTTGGCTGGGCAAAGGAGAATGCAAAGCTTTCAGGACTTGAGAATGCACCTATCAGATATATAGTGGACGATGTGGTTAAATTTACAGAGAGAGAAATCCGCAGAGGCCGAAAGTACGATGCTGTTATTATGGATCCTCCATCTTACGGACGAGGCCCGTCAGGAGAGGTGTGGAAGATAGAGGATGAACTTTTTGACCTTATAAAGCTTTGTATGGAGCTTATGAGTGATAATCCGCTGTTTTTCCTTATAAATTCTTATACCACAGGTCTTTCGGGTGGAGTCTTGGATAATATTCTTAAAATAACGCTCCAGAAAAAATTTGGAGGGATAATAGACGTTGATGAGGTAGGTCTTCCTATTACAAATCAGCAACTTTGTTTGCCATGTGGATATTCAGGACGTTGGCAAAAAGAAATCTAAAAACCTTTCACAAAAGCAGGTGAGAAATTGGACAACAACTTAAAAGAAAATGTTATTGAGATAAATAATATTGAGTTTCTCTACGAAGATACTGAGGAAACTGGTGGAACACGTGTTTTAAAAGGAGTTAGCCTTAATATTAAAAAAGGCGAATTTCTTGCTGTTCTGGGACATAATGGATCAGGCAAATCTACACTTGCTAAGCATCTTAATGCAATACTTTTGCCTGAAAAAGGTAGTGTCTTAATTGATGGCATCGATACATCAGACGAAAACGAGCTTTATACCATCAGGCAAAAGGTGGGGATGGTTTTTCAAAATCCCGACAACCAGATTGTTGCAACCATTGTTGAGGAGGATGTTGCGTTTGCTCCGGAGAATTTAGCCCTTCCGCAAAAAGAAATCCGCTCCCGAGTGGATTATGCTCTTGACGCTGTCAATATGTCTGACTACAAGCAACATGCTCCGCATATGCTTTCAGGCGGACAAAAGCAAAGGATTGCAATAGCCGGGGTTCTTGCGATGAAACCGGATGTTCTTGTGCTTGATGAAGCTACTGCAATGCTTGACCCAATGGGCAGACATGAAATACTGGAAACCGTTAAAAAGCTGAACCGTACTGAAAAAATGACGGTTATCATGATTACACATTTTATGGAAGAAGCAGCGGATGCTGACCGTGTAGTTGTTATGGACCACGGAAAAGCTATAATGGAGGGCACTCCTAAAGAAGTTTTTTGCCAGGTTGAAAAGCTTAAACAAATAGGACTTGATGTGCCGCAGGCAACGGAACTTGCGTTTATGCTGAAAAATGAAGGACTTGATTTTGATACTGATATACTTACCGTGACTGAATGTGTTGATAAGATTATGGCGGAGTATAAAAAGAAAGGTGGTTCCGTAAATGATTAAGCTTGAAAATGTAAGCTATACATATATGAGCGGAGGTCCTTTTGAAAAAGCTGCTGTAACTGATCTCAATTTAACTATTAATACCGGGGAATTTATAGGAGTTATGGGTCACACAGGCTCGGGCAAGTCTACCATAATTCAGATTATTGCAGGGCTTTTAAAACCTTCCGCTGGAACTGTCGAGATAGACGGGGAAGTCCTTTATGCCAAAGGTTGCGATATGAGAAAAATGAGATTTAAGACGGGTATTGTTATGCAATATCCCGAATATCAGCTCTTTGAAGAAACTGTATTTAAAGACATTGCTTTTGGTCCGACCAATATGGGGTTAAGTGAATCTGAAATTAAAAGCAGAGTCCACGATGCAGCTTCTTTGGTGGATTTAAGTGAAGATATTCTTAAAAAATCCCCTTTTGAGCTTTCAGGCGGACAAAAAAGAAGAGTTGCAATAGCCGGTATCCTTGCGATGAATCCTGAAATACTTATTCTGGATGGACCAACCGCAGGTCTTGATCCGGCAGGACGTGATGAAATTCTTTCCAAAATACGTGAAATGCACAAAAAAAGGAAAATTACTGTTATTCTTGTTTCACATAGAATGGAAGACCTCGCGAATCTTGCCGACAGAATTATGGTTATGGACCACGGAAAACTTGCAATGTTTGGCGAGACTGCCGATATTTTTAAAAATGCCGACGAGCTTTCCGAGATTGGTCTTGCAGTTCCACAGATAACGGAAATTTGTGAGCTTCTCCGCAAAAAAGGTTTTCCGATAAGCGATGGAATTTATACTCTTGATGCGGCAAAGACAGAAATTGAAAAAATATTAAAACAAGAAAAGAGTTGAAATTATGCTTAAGGATATAACGCTTGGACAGTATTTTCCGGGGAATTCATTTATTCACAAGCTTGATCCCAGAACAAAAATTTTGTCTGTAATAGCTTATATAACAGTTATATTTTGCATAAAAGGTATCTTAGGATATGCTGCCTTGGCTGTTTTTTCCATTATCTGTATTTTTGCTTCACGAATTCCAGTTAAGTTTATTTTAAAAGGTCTTAAACCGATAATGCTTTTTGTTGCATTTACAGCTTTGTTTAATATGTTTCTGACAGAAGGAAGAGTTTTGTGGAATGCAGGTATTTTTAAAATTACATATGAAGGTGTTATGGCGGCACTTTATATGGTTTTAAGGATTTTGTTTTTGATGATAGGAACGTCAATTCTTACACTTACAACATCTCCTATAGCTTTGACCGATGGGATAGAACAGCTTCTTTCTCCTTTAAGGAAAATAGGGGTACCTGCGCATGAATTTGCTATGATGATGACGATAGCACTCAGATTTATACCTACGCTTTTAGAAGAAACGGACAAGATAATAAAAGCACAAACCGCAAGAGGAGCAGATTTTGAAAGCGGTAATCTGCTTTCAAGAGCCAAAGCTATGCTTCCAATACTGATTCCTTTGTTCATCAGTGCATTCAGACGAGCAGATGAGCTTGCTGTAGCAATGGAATGCAGGTGTTATAGCGGTGGCGAAAACAGGACAAGATTGCGTTCACTTAAACTCACATATGTTGATGTGATAGGTTGGCTGGCTATTGTTATTCTGGCGGGGACAATATTTGTCACTAATAAATTTATCGGATAGGACTTTGCTGTTATGAAAAATATTGCGATAAAAATTATGTATGATGGCACTAAATATCATGGTTGGCAGCTCCAAAAAAATGGCATAACGGTTCAGGAACGTATGGAAACTGTCATTTCTGAACTTACAAATAAGAAAGTTTCTGTTACCGGATGCAGCCGCACCGATGCAGGTGTTCATGCACTTGAATATGTATTGAACTTCAAAAGCTCTACACAGATACCCGTTGAAAGATTACCGTATGCATTAAACCATCTTCTGAGAGAAGATTCAATTACTGTATCTTCAGCCTGGGTAGCTGATGATGATTTTCATGCACGTTTTTCGTCTACAGGAAAACGCTATATCTACAAAATCTGGAATTCAAACATCGAAAATCCTTTTGTTTCAAGATACAGTTGGTTTGTGCCTTTTAAGTTAGATATAGAAAAAATGCAACAAGCAGCAACTTATTTTTGTGGTAAATATGATTTTTCTGCATTTATGGCAGCAGGCGGCTCACAAAAAACAACTGTAAGAACAATACGTGACCTGACTATAAGAAAAAGCACAGAATGGGACGAACAGATAGAAATTGAAGTAGAGGCAGATGCCTTTTTATATAATATGGTAAGAATCATAGCAGGTACGCTGATTGATGTAGGTACTGGTAAGATAGAACCTCTGGAGATAGCTGATATAATTAAAAGCTGTGACAGAAAACGGGCGGGTATGACAGCTCCTCCCGAAGGATTGTTTTTGAAAAAGGTGTTGTACGATTAATTTTTTGGGGTGGTAAATATGAAAGTGAACATAAAAAAAGCATTTAGTAAAAAAAGAATAGCTGCTCTTGTAATAATTTTGGTAGCTGTTTTTATTATGCTTGTTTCAAACCCGGAAATTAACAACTTTTTGTCAGAAAATAATTCAGTAAAACTGAATTTTCAAACCGGTGTAGAATACGATATGAGTACATACGGAAAAGTTATGTTGCTTGTCAACAATGAGGGAATATACGCTGTTGACGAAAGAGGACGTGAAGCGTGGAGTTCGGTTGCACCGACGACTTCGCCATATGTATCGGTAAACGGAAATTATATTATGCTGGCAGATATAAACGGAAAGTCACTGAAGACGTACAAAAAGGAAAAAACAATTGCGGAAATAGAAACTGAAAATGAAATATTTTGCGCTAAGCTGAATAAAAATGGTTATGTGGCTGTTGCAACTGATGAAATCGGCTACAAGGGTATGGTAACCTTATACGATAAAAACGGGAAGGAACTCTTTAAGTGGCATAGCGGGACGGGTTATATAGGCGACATAGAAATATCCCCTAAAAATAACATTGCTGTAGCTCAGATAGCAACAGATAAGGATAAATTGTATACAAGAATTATTGAGATAAAGCCAAAAGACAGCGAAGAGCCTGAGTGCCTTGCTGAAATTGAGGGAATTGTTATGAAGCTGAAATATCGTGACAATGGTTCCCTTATAGCAGTTTCAGATAATGCTCTTTATGGATTTAAAGCTTCGGGAAAGCAACGCTTTAAGGTTGATTATCAGGGTAGAAGTCTTGTTGATTTCAATGTTGAAAATGAAAGAAATATGGTTCTTGCATTTGACAACGGGTTAAATAATACGTTGCTTGAAAGTTACTCGTCAAGCGGAGAAAAACGAGGAACATTTGACGGTAAAAGTGAGATACACACACTTGATGTAAACGGAGAATGTATAGTTGCATCCAGACACGATGGCATTTTTAAAATTACCCCGTCCGGTGAGGTTAAGAAAGATATCAAAGCAAATAATGACGTAAAGGATATAAAGATTTTTTCAAGCAGAGACAACATAATATCTCTTGGTGTAAATACTGCTGAAATTATCGAAATTAAGTAAGGGGAGAAGGATATGTTAGCGGATGTTTTTGTTGTTTTAATTGTTACATTTTTTGTTTATACCGGATATAAAGCGGGGCTTATGAAGACCTTGATAAAAATTGTCTCTTATTTGCTTGCATTTATAGTATCGTTGTTTTTATATCCAAGAATATCTGAATTTTTGATGAAAACTTCGCTGTATACAAAAATTGTTGATTTTATCAACGAAAAGTATATTCCGTCAAGCGGTAAAGCTTTCGAGAACATCGAGGGCCTGAACTTTTTGACAAAATATATGGAGGATGGTGTCGAAACAGTTGCGACCGGTATTGTGGGTGCTGTTGCTTCTCTTCTGATTAATATAATTGTTTTTATTGTACTCTTGGTTTTAAGCAGAATTTTAATAAAAATTTTGATAAATCTATTAGGAATATTTACAAAACTTCCGATAATAAAGCAATTCAACAGACTTGGAGGAAGTGTTATGGGCGGAATTATCGGTGTGTTTGTGCTTTATGTAATAAGTGCTTTACTGATTTTAATTCAACCACTCAATTCATCGCAAAGCGTCATTACGAAAGAAATTGAAAAGTCTGTTTTAGCTTCTGAAATATGTGATAATAATATAATTATAGGAATTTTAGGGAAGGGGAATTAAATTTGACTCATTCTGAATTATATGAATTAAAGCTGAAAGAATTACAGCAAATCGCTTCTCTTAAAAATATAAAATCAGCAGGACTTAAAAAAGCTGAGTTAATTGAAAAACTTTTGGGTTTGCCTGAAAATAGCAATGATTTATCGGATAAAATTGCCGCTCCCGTATCCGCAAAAGAGGAACTACCTGACACAGAGAACACGGTTGAGGATGGGATTGTATATTCCGATCCGGTAAGACGTACCAACCTTATGAGTGGCGTTCTTGAGGTTATGGCTGACGGATATGGATTTTTGCGGAGCGATAATTATCAGTCAGGCGAAGATGATGTTTATGTATCTGTCAATCAGATACGTCGTTTCAATCTTAAAACCGGAGATTTTATAGTAGGAAACACCCGTATGCAACACGAGGGAGAAAAACATCAGGCATTGCTTTATGTCCAGACAGTAAATGGCGATAAAGTTGATGTATCAATCAAGAGGAAGTCATTTGATGACCTGACTCCTGTATATCCGGTGGAAAGACTCAAACTGGAACGTGGAAAAACTGATTTTTCAACCCGTCTTATTGACCTTGTTGCACCTATAGGAAAAGGACAAAGAGGTATTATTGTTGCACCGCCGAAAGCGGGTAAAACTACATTACTTAAAAATATTGCAAACAGTATCACGGAGAATAATCCGGAGGTACAGCTTATTATGCTGCTTATTGATGAACGTCCTGAAGAAGTAACAGATATGCAGCGAAGTATCAAAGGCGATGTTATTTTTTCAACATTCGATGAAGAACCTGGTAATCATACAAAGGTTGCTGAAATAGTGCTCGAAAGAGCAAAAAGGCTTGTTGAACATAAAAAGGATGTTGTAATTCTTCTTGACAGTCTTACAAGGCTTTCAAGGGCGTATAATCTTGTGGTTCAACCGTCAGGAAGAACACTTTCAGGCGGACTGGACCCTGGTGCACTTTTTAAGCCAAAACGCTTTTTTGGTGCTGCCCGTAATGTTGAGGAAGGCGGAAGTCTTACAATTCTTGCCACTGCCTTGGTGGAAACAGGAAGCCGTATGGATGATGTTATTTTTGAGGAATTTAAGGGTACGGGTAATATGGAAATCCGTCTTGACAGCACTCTTCAGGAAAAACGAATATTCCCCGCAATGGACATATCCAAGTCAGGCACACGTCATGAGGAGCTTTTGCTTGAAAATGAAGAACTTGAGGCTATAAGAAGTATACGCAAGGCTTACAGCAACAAAAGCACAGCAGAAGTAACAGAAAAAATAATAAGTATGCTTATGAAAACCGATAACAATAAACAGCTTGTGGAAACTATTAAAAAGACATCAATATAAAGGATGAAGCTATATGTCAAAAAAAGTCAGAAAAGTTGCAGTGCTTCTTGTTGTGCTGTTGATGATTTTAAATATGAATATTTATTTTGCTGAAGGAATCACTGATAGCCAAAACTTAAAATCCTCAGCAAATACGTCCGAAGATATAATTATCCCCGTACTTATGTATCACAATATTGAGGAAAATTATCCAAAAGGAAGTGAGGGGGCTAATATTTCTCCTGCTCTTTTTGAGGAGCATATGGAAGCTATTTTAGCCAGGGGTTACACACCGATATTTGTAGCTGACTATTACAATTCGGTGCAAAGAGGCGAGGTTTTACCCAAAAATCCGATAATAATAACCTTTGATGACGGATATCTCAGTAATTATGAAATAGCCTTTCCGATACTTAAAAAACTTAATATTCCTGCAACAATCTTTGTTGTGACTTCAACTGTGGGTGCAACCGTTAAAAGCGGCAAGGTTTCGACACCACACTTTACTTGGGAGCAAGCAAGGGAAATGCAAAACAGCGGAATTATTGATATACATTCCCACTCACATACTCATCAGAATATGACAGCAATTCCTATTGCAAAACTTCAGGAGGAACTCAGACTTTCTCGTTATCTTATAGAGAGAAATTTAAATAAAAATTGTTTTGTTTTTTCCTATCCATTCGGGGGATATAATGAAACAACCTCAAAGCTTGCGAGATATGCTGGATATCGTATGCAAATTCTTGTAAACTATGCAGAAAGCGGTCAGGATTATTTGGCTAACAGCACAAAGTCTGGCATTGAGCATTTTACCCGTTTGACCATAAGTGGAGATATGTCGGTTGACAAGCTTTTTGAAACAATTGATTTAGCAGTTGAAAACACAAAAAAATTGCAATAATACTTTGTAGGGATTTTCAGTAGGTAGAAAGATGCAAATTTGGATAATTTTTGTCATATTATATGGAGTTTTAAAGGGTTCAAGAGAACCTATAAAAAAATCGATACTTGGGAAAGTTGGCGTTTTGTCAGCGTTATTTGGGTATACTTTTATTGGATTTTTAATGGTTGCTCCAACCGCTGACGGTGTTTTAGCGCTTACACCACAGATGGTCCTTTTGGTAATAGTCAAATCACTTGCTGTTTTTCTGGCATGGATACTGGGATTTAAAGGGATAAAACACGTTCCTGTAAGTGTTTATGGCATTTTTGATATGTCAAGAGTGATTTTTTCAACTCTTTTAGGCGTTGCTTTCTTTCACGAAAGTCTGACAGTAAAAGGAATTGTCAGTTTGTGTCTTATCGTGCTTGGATTATATTTTTCAAATCAGAAAAAGAATATCGAGGCGGAAGGGTACAAGCTTAAATATGTGTTTTATATATTGTTGAGCTGCTTTTTTAATGCGATTTCAGGAACACTTGATAAATACATAATGTCAACGGGACAAATTACATCATCAGTGCTGCAGTTTTGGTTTATGTTCTTTACATCGGCTTTTTATCTTGGATACATCCTGATAAAAAGAGAAAAATTGGAAATTAAAAAGATATTTACAAATCCGTGGATATACGTACTCAGTTTTTCATTGGTTTTTGGCGACAGACTCTTGTTTCTGGCGAACGCAGATCCGGAAAGCAAGGTTACAATTATGACACTTCTTAAGCAAAGCTCGGCCATTGTAACAATTGTTTTGGGAAAATTGATTTATCACGAAAAAAATATATTAAGAAAATTGATTTGTGCAGCAGTCATTATACTCGGCATTGTTTTGTCGGTAATTTAACAACAAAAGAAGTAAAAAGAAAGTGGTGTTTAGATTGAGAGCGGTATTACAAAGAGTAAGTCACGCATCTGTTTGCGTTGACGGAGAAATAACAGGAAGAATAAATAAGGGTATTTTGATTTTTCTGGGGGTTTCGGATGATGATACGGATGCAGATTTAGTATATCTTGCAGATAAACTTACGGGACTCAGAATTTTTGAAGACGAAGATGAAAAAATGAATTTAAGCGTTGAGGACATAAAGGGAGATGTCTTGGTGGTTTCCCAGTTCACTCTTTTTGGAGATTGCCGGAAAGGAAAAAGGCCAAGCTTTTCTTCAGCGGGCAGCCCTGATTATGCAAATCAGATGTATGAAAAATTTATAAATTACATAAAAGAAAAAGGGTTTAATGTTCAGCACGGAGTATTTGGTGCTGATATGAAGGTTGAACTTCTTAATGATGGTCCGGTAACACTTCTTTTAGACAGTAAAAAGATTTTTTAGACAAAAAATCAAACGCTGTGATTCTAAATATTGTTAATTGAGAAAAATTTAACAAAAACACTTGATAATTTTTACCAAATGGAGTAGAATATATTTTGCGAAAATAATTAACAAAATGATTATATATACGGAGGGATAAAAATGAATAAAAAAACAGTTGATGATATTTGTCCAAAAGGCAAACGCGTGCTGGTGCGTTGCGATTTTAATGTTCCGATTAAAGATGGCAAAATCACAGACGAAACAAGAATTGTAGGGGCTCTTCCTACAATAAAAAAACTTATTGATGACGGCGCAAAGGTTATCCTTTGTTCACATATGGGTAAACCCAAGGGCGAGCCAAAGCCTGAGCTTTCACTTGCTCCGGTTGCAGCTCGTCTCAGCGAGCATCTTGGCAAAGAAGTTGTTTTTGCAGCTGATGACACAGTTGTTGGCGAAAATGCAAAGGCTGCTGTTGCGAATATGAATGATGGAGACGTGGTTCTTCTTGAAAACACCAGATACAGAGCTGAAGAGACAAAAAATGTAGACGCATTCAGCGAAGAGCTTGCTTCACTTTGTGATATTTTTGTAAACGATGCATTTGGTACAGCACATCGTGCACATTGTTCGAACGTAGGTATTACAAAATATGTTGATACTGCTGTTGGTGGTTATCTTATCAACAAAGAAATCGAGTATCTCGGCAATGCTGTAAATAACCCTGTAAGACCACTTGTTGCAGTTCTTGGCGGTTCAAAGGTTTCATCAAAGATTTCTGTAATCAACAATCTTCTTGAAAAAGTAGATACACTTATCATAGGTGGCGGCATGGCTTACACCTTTATGAATGCTTTGGGCGAAGAGGTTGGCGATTCACTTCTTGAAGCTGATTATCTTGATTATGCAAAAGAAATGATGGCAAAGGCAGAGGAAAAGGGTGTTAAACTCCTCATCCCTGTTGACACGGTTGTTGCCAAAGAATTTGATAATGATGCTGAAAGTAAGACTGTTGCCCGTGGCGGAATTGAAAAGGGCTGGCAGGGTCTTGATATCGGCGAAAAGACAATTGAACTTTACAAGGAAGCTCTTAAAGATGCAAAGACAGTTGTTTGGAATGGTCCTATGGGTGTGTTTGAAATGCCTAACTTTGCAAAGGGTACAAATGCAATAGCACTCATGCTTGCAGACCTTGATGCTACAACAATTATCGGCGGCGGCGACAGCGTTGCTGCTGTTAACCAGGCAGGACTTGGAGACAAGATGAGCCATATTTCAACCGGTGGCGGCGCATCACTTGAATTCTTAGAGGGTAAAGACCTCCCCGGCGTTGTTGCTATCAACGACAAATAAGAAAAGCGTGCTTTAAGAACTTTAAAAAGGAGATTTTTAAAATGGGAAAGTATATAATTGCAGGTAACTGGAAAATGAATAAGTTGCCAAGCGAAACATATGATTTTGTAAAAGAAGTTGTGAAAGCAACCGAAGGTGCAAAATGTGAAGTTGTTTGCTGCACACCTTATGTTTGCCTTGCTGAAGCTGTAAGAGCTGCAAAGGATACACACGTTAAAATAGGTGCAGAAAATCTTCATTTCGAGGACAAAGGTGCATTTACTGGTGAGGTAAGCGCCGATATGCTCAAAGATTTGGGTGTAGATTATGTTATAATCGGGCATTCTGAAAGAAGACAGTACTTTGCAGAAGTTGACGAAACAGTAAACTTAAAGACTAAAAAAGCTTTGGAAAAAGGTCTTATCCCTATTGTTTGCGTGGGCGAGTCTCTTGAGGAAAGAGAAGCAGGAATCACAATGGACCTTATCGCAATTCAAACCAAAAAGGCATTTGCGGGAATTTCAGTTGAAGATGCAAAGAAGGTTGTTATTGCGTATGAACCAATCTGGGCAATAGGCACAGGTAAAACTGCAACTGCAGAACAGGCTCAAGAGGTATGTGAAGGTATAAGAAATATCATTGCAGACCTTTATTGTACGGATTGCGCAAAGGAATTTACCATTCAGTATGGCGGAAGTATGAATGACGCAAATGCGGCAGAACTTTTGGCAAAAGCTGATATTGATGGTGGTCTTATCGGCGGTGCAAGCTTGGTTGCTGATAAATTTGCTGTTATAGTAAAGGCAGCACAGTAATTTAAAGTATGGGGCGGAAGTTAAATTCCGCCCTGATTTTTGGAAAGGATAAGATACATGAGCAAAAAACCTTACGCTTTAATTATTATGGATGGTTATGGTGTCAATGAACGCCACGAGGGAAATGCGATTTATTCTGCAAAAACTCCCAATATGGACAAGTATTTAAACGAGTATCCAAACTCAATAATTCATGCTTCGGGTATGGATGTAGGACTTCCCGAGGGACAGATGGGCAATTCTGAGGTTGGACATACCAATATCGGTGCAGGTAGGATAGTTTATCAGGAGCTTACAAGAATTACAAAATCTATAGATGATGGCGATTTTTTTGAAAATGAAGCTCTTTGCAAAGCTGTTGAGAATTGCAAAAAGAATAACTCATCACTTCACTTAATGGGGCTTTTGTCAGACGGTGGTGTTCACAGCCATATAAACCACTTGTTTGGACTTTTGAAGATGGCAAATAAAAACGGTCTTGAAAAGGTTTATGTTCATTGCTTTATGGATGGAAGAGACGTTTCTCCCACTTCAGGTGCAGATTTTGCAGAAAGCCTTGTAGCTAAAATCCGCGAAATCGGAACAGGTGCGATTGCGACTGTAATGGGCAGATACTATGCCATGGACCGTGACAACCGTTGGGACCGTGTTGAGCTGGCTTATAATGCGATGGTCAAGGGCGAGGGCAACAAAGCAACATCCGCTGTAACTGCAATCAAAAGTTCTTATAATGATGGTACAACAGATGAGTT